>CAKQVW010000001.1 GCA_934277865.1 uncultured Pseudobdellovibrionaceae bacterium
TGCGCTCGATGAGCGTTGAGATGCCGGTTATTGGAAACCTTCGTCTGAATAGGCGCGACGACTGACGGTCGTGCGATTGAGATCGAGGTAAAACTCGGCTGCGGTCGCGCCTATCTGCGGATGACGGAAGTGAACGTCAAAAACATCGCGATAGCGTTTTGGATTTCCTATAGTGGCACTGGTTTCAACGTTCACGAGTATCATTCGAGAAGCGATGTCGTCGCTGAGTTTTGCGACATAGCGGGCAATATGGCGACCAGACACGTAGACGATGATCGGGGACTCGGGCTGTGCCCGAAGGGCACGAGTGATGTCTTCCATTTTTGATTGGCGCAAATGGTAGCTCTTAATTTTATAGCCGGCGGCTCTGTTCCTAAATGATGTGATGAAATCCAATCGTGAAGACAGTACCAGGATCGGATCGTTGGATGCTCGAATTTTTTCGAACTCGAGTTCGTCAGCGGGCCGACGTTCGCGACGGTTTCGAACTGCGGCCTTGATCACGGCGTCGCCGAGTTCGACAAAATCCCGATGAAGAAGATTCTTTCGAAGTTCGTCTTGCGTAGCAAGGTGGAGCTTGGCTGGGATGTACGCGCGCTTTGCGGCAGCGATTCTGCCAAGGGCTTCTTCTACACGTGAGCGCGAAAGTTTTCCCGTCTCGAGGGCTGTCTCGAGGGCCTTTAGGACCTCCCGCTGCATCTGGCGACTCCATGCGATCATGACCATGTCGGCGCCGGCTTCAATCGCTCGAACCGCTCGTTGTCCGATATTCTTCTCTGCGGATGCGCCAGCCATTTCAATATCGTCCGTCATAACCAAGGGACTTTTTGCGATTGTGTCTCGAAGAAGATCCGTGATGATAGGTTTAGAGAATGTTGCGGGAACCCCCGTGGGATCGAGCTCCGGGAATGCGACGTGTGCCAACATAATTCCCCAGGGACGTTTCATGCTTTTTGCCAGAGCGAAGTACGGAACGAGGTCGCGTTTGGTCAACGCATCCAAGGTGGAATTGTTATAGGCGGCGACAAGATGTGAATCGCCGGACGCATTGCCGTGACCGGGGAAATGTTTTGCGATTGGTAGCACGTTCATGTCCTGTAGACCTTGAGCAACAGCGGTTGTCATTTCCGAAACAAGCTGTGCGTTGCTTCCGAAGCTCCGAGTGCCGAGAAAGCGATCTGTGTTCGGGTCGGAGACATCCACGACGGGCGCCAGGTTGACGTTGATGCCGAGTGCTTTCAAAAGGCGTCCGGTCGCAACACCTGATTTTCTGGCGACCGCAATGTCTCGCGTTCTTGCAATTGCTAGCGCCGATGGAAGAGTTGGAGAGTGTCGAATGCGAATGACATTCCCACCCTCTTGGTCGATGGCGACAAGCAGGGGAGAGCGTGAAACTTTCATCGATAGTTCTTGGGCTGCGTGGTTCAGAAGGGAAACTTGTCTGGCGGACCGGACGTTTCGGCCGAATAGGAGAATGGCGCCAGGTTTGGTTTCGCGGATCACCTCGGCGAGACCGTCGTTTAAGGAAGTCCCCTTGAAGCCGACAATCAAAAGTTGACCAAGTGGTAGCGAAGGAAGTGGCATCTTGCTCAAATTGGCCGATTGAACACTTGCATGTGATGGGGTGTTCGCGATTGGCTTAAGTGCGGGCGCCGTCGATAGAGGGACTTCATCCGTGCGATAAAGCTCTGCTTCTAGCTCTTCCATATCGGTTAATGCCGATGCGTTGGTCATCGACCCGAAAACGGTGAGGAGCAGAAAAAGAAGTAGGTTCATGCAGCCACTAGGATACTAAAGACGATGACAATTCGCCTTTACACCTAGGGCTAGCTCGACCTCGTCTGGTCTTAAGAACTGAAGTCGACACCGGCAGCAACAACGATCTCAAAACAAAAATTGAACTACGACTTCTGGATGCAGAGAAGACTGGTAGTACCTGCCATAGTAGTAAGCTCCGCGAGAATCTTGAAAAACCTCATCACTTGATTGACCTACATGAGCTAGAGCTTCCCAGGGCTTTTGACGCAGGTGCCAGCTGAAGCTTACGCCAAGTTGTACAAAGATGCTATTTAGATCGACTTGGAAGGAGAGCCCCAAGTGGCCTGCCGGATAAATTGCAGTAATAGCTAGAAGCCCAGCCTCAAGGTTCAGTTTTGAATTCGGGCTGGTAACAATTCTTAACAACAATGAGGCGTCAACTTGTCCCTTAATATCTGGAGTGCCTGGATTAATTCTCAGGGAATACGGACGATCTTCGTTGAAAAAGTAGGAATACTTAAATCCATAAACGATTGAAAAGTCGGAAAACTGATGTGTTTCAATAAAATTTATCGCAGCTACTTCAAAGCTATATCCATCTACGAGCGATTGGTAGGCTTCTAATTCCTGGTAGCTTGTTGGATTTGAAGTTCGCCTTAGACTAATTATTTCAGATGATTGATACGGACAGAAGAAATCGCCATCTTGTTTGCATTCGAGAAATGGTCGAGAACGTGGAAGTGTCCGAAAGTATGAAAGAAGAGTGGCTCTGCTATCACCATCTGAATCTCGATGACCAAACTTAATGTGAATGTTGGCGGCCTCATAATTAACAAACAACCAGGGACTTGTAGCTAATGTAATTTGGTTCGAAACACCGCAGCCGAGAACGTAGTTTCCGATGGTGCATTGGCCACTTTTTAGCAAATCTGAGGATTGAGTTTGATTGTGCCCAAAACCTTCGAAAGCTATAGCCGTCCGCATCACAAAAACAACAGCGCTTGCGAACAAAATTCGCAAAAAAATACAGAAACTAATTCGGGATAAGCTTCTCAATGATTTGTAGCTCCTCATAGATTTTCGGCCAGGTGATGGTGTCCATGCGGATGTTGAGTCGCATGTCTGGAGTCAAGCTGATTCGTCCCTTTTCGCGGTTCGTAAGTTGAACGATCTCTTGTGGAGGAACTTTTGTCTGTGCTGTAAAGGCCAGTGAAATCGCTTTCGGCCCGGAACTTAAATCGCGAATGCCGAGCTTGCGACAAAGCGAGCGAATAAGCATGAGGCCAAGAAGGTTGATGACTTGTTCGGGTGGCCGGCCGAACTGATCGGACATCTGTTCTTCGATGCGATCCAGATCCTCGGGTGATTCGATTTGCGAGAGCGTGCGATACCAGGCCAGGCGAATTCGGATGTCCGGCATGTAGGTGTCGGGAATAAGAGCCTGAATGCGAACGTTGATGTCGGGCTCGATGTTCTCGATGATCTCTTCGCCTTTAAGCTCTTTGATCGTTTCTTCCAGGAGTTCGAGGTACATCTCGTAGCCGACCGCTTCGATGTGGCCGGATTGATCTTCACCAAGAAGATTTCCCGCTCCGCGAAGCTCGAGGTCGTGGTGGGCAATGGTAATGCCGCTTCCCAGCGCCGTGTTTTCTTGGATCACTTTCAAGCGTTCTTGAGCATCTTTTTCGATGCGTTTGTTGGGTGGAATCAAGAGGTAGCAGTAAGCGCGCTCTTTTGAGCGGCCGACGCGACCACGCAGCTGGTACAGCTGACTTAAGCCAAGCTGATGAGCATTATCGATGAACATCGTGTTGGCGCGCGGGTTGTCGATGCCGGATTCGATGATCGTGGTGCTTAAGAGAACGTCGATCTCGTGATTGAAGAAGGCCACCATCGTCGCCTCGAGTTCGTGCTCGTCCATTTGTCCGTGACCGATGCGAATGCGGGCGTTGGGCACGAGTTTTCGTAGCGTGTCGGCGACTCCGTAGATCGATTGAACGCGGTTGTGGAGGAAGAATACCTGACCGCCGCGTTGAATTTCGGATTCAATACCGCGACGGATGGTTTCTTCGTCGAATTTGCAGACAAAGGTGCGCGTTGGCAGGCGATTAACCGGTGCTGTGTTGATGAGGCTGAGATCGCGGATGCCGATCAGGGACATGTTCAGTGTACGCGGAATCGGTGTCGCGGAAAGAGTGAGGGTATCGACTCCGACTTTCAGCTTTCGGATCTTTTCTTTGTGTCCAACGCCGAAGCGCTGTTCTTCGTCGATGATTAAAAGACCAAGCTCTTTGAATTCGATGTCTTTGGACAGCAAACGGTGTGTTCCAACGAGAATATCGACTTTCCCGTCTTTGACTTCGGCGATCGTTTTGCGTTGCTCGGCCGGCGGAACAAAGCGATTGAGCGCGCGGATATTGACGGGCCAATTGCGGAATCGCTTTTGGAATGTCTCCAAATGCTGGAAGCTCAACACCGTTGTTGGCGCCAGAACGGCGATTTGCTTTCGACCTTGAATGGCTTTGAAGGCCGCTCGCATAGCAACCTCGGTTTTTCCGAAACCGACGTCGCCGCATACGAGGCGATCCATCGGTTTTTCGGTCGCCATGTCGTGCACGATGGCGTTGATCGCCTTTAGTTGGTCGTCCGTTTCATCGTAGGGAAAGCTTGATTCAAAGAGATCAAATTCCCCGTTGGCCTTCTCGTCGTGCGGAAATGGAGGGCGAATGCTTTGCGCGCGTTTTGCGTAAAGCTGCAAGAGCTCTCCGGCGAGTTCGCGTAGCTGGCTTCGGACTTTGATTTTTGTTTTCGCCCAGCCTGTGCCGCCGAGTTTGTCGATCAGAGCTTCGCCGCCCGGGCCGGAATACTTCTGAATCTGCGCGATTCGATAGATCGGGAGATAAAGCTTGTCGCCCTCTTTATAGGAGAGAGCCAGGAATTCGCCTTCGATGCCGTTTACGCTCATGCGTTTGAGGCCTTCGTAAACCCCAATTCCGTGTTGAACGTGAACGACCTTGTCGCCGACCTGCAGGTCCGTAAACGCAATTGCCGCCGTGAAGTCTTTAAATGTCTCGTTGACGGCGGTGGCCTTTTCGCGGCGGCGTGATTTTCTCCCGAAAAAATCTTCGTCCCTTAAAAAGACGAGATGCTCTTCTGGCACGCGAAAACTGGAGTCGAGCACCCGAGGTACCAAAGTCACAAGCTTTTGATCGTCGTGCTGTCGGCGCTTGATGGCCACCCAATCGAAGTCCTCATGCGCGAGAATCTCTATTCGCCAATCTTGCTTTTCCAGAGTGGCAGCAAGTCGCTGCGACTGGGCGGCTGTGCCGGCGGCGACCACAACAGTTTCTTCGCGTTCGCGCCAGGATTGCAGGCGTGCGAGAGCTTCTACTCCAGCTGGATTCTGAGGAGTTGGCGGTGCAAAGCGAAGGTCGATGGTCGAGAGTTTGAGCTGGGAGGATGTGTCGCTCGGGTCGGCTTCATTCGGGGACGAACCAAAATCGGCGATGCGATTGTCGTCCGAGGCAAAGGGGTCTTGATCGATCGCCAATTTGGAGACGGTGATGGTTGCTTTGATGTGATCAAAGTTCCAGTTTTCAAGCGGACGGTAGAGAGAATCGGGGTTGGGGCAGATCGCAAGATTTTGTGAAGCTTTGAACTCTCGTTTGACGGACTCTTCCAGCGTGTCGCCAGCCCGAGCCGTTTCGATGGGGTTGACCATCCAAACTGCGAGGTCGCTATTCACATGATCCAGCGGGCATTCAAAGGTTTCGTGAAAATAGGGGAGCAGGAAATCAATTCCCGGGAAAAGGTGACCCTGGGCAAGTGAGTGCAGAACAACTTGTGCTTCCGATTCGTCGACGCTGGCGTCCGCCGACGCCTTGCGCTTTTCGAGGTCCTGACGAAATAGCCGTGTCGAGCGTTCGCGGATCTCGTCATTGAAAACAAACTCCTTGGCAGGAAGAACCACGGCTTCACGAATTTCGTCGTCAGACCGTTGGGTCGCTGGATCGAAGTGCCGAATGGATTCGATGGTGTCGCCAAACAGATCAAAACGAATCGGACGGTCGTGAGCTGGCGAAAAAATATCGACCACGGAGCCTCGGATCGCAAACGTGGCGACGTCTTCGACAAGGGGAGAGGCCGTGTATCCCAGTCGCGTGAGCTGTTCGGCTAGAGTTTGGGAAATCTCGTCACCTTTTCGGAACTTAAAGGTGGCGCCCTGCAGGCTTTGTTGAGGAATAGTGCGCTGCGAAACGGATTCGACAGTGGCGGTGTAAAACTGAAACGGGCGAATATTTCGAACATGGTGAATCCAAGAGACACGGTCGGCGACGGTTCGTGGGTTTGGATAAAGTCCCGAGTACGGCGTGACATCAAAGGACGGGAGGTGCCGCACGCTCCAAGAGTTGCTGAAAAAATCAACAGCTCGATGAAACTGACGGGCCTCTTCGTCGGTGGCAAAGACCAAAACGTGGGATTCGGGATGATCGGAAGAAGTAAGAAGCATGGCCAGAACATCGGGGGAATCGAAGCCCGAAACTTCAATTCGGCGTTCGCCACTTTCTCGGGCACGTCGGATTCCAGCCAAGGTGTGAATCTGAAGAACGGAATGGTTCATAAGTGTGTGGAACTTCCTTTGGACCGCATCGCAGCAAATCCTTGTAATCTCAGTTCTTGGAATCCGCGTCGTGCCTCAGTATAAGGAGCTAAACGCATCACGGAGTCTCAACTTTAGGAGCCTACCATGTCCCCAGTCGTCGCACCTGCAACGGCATCGAGTCTGTTGCCCGTCATCATCTTGGCAGTCATCGTTGTCGCATTCGGTCTTGTTATCGTCTTCGGTACATCCTTACTTGGTCCGAAGAGAGCGGTAAAGTCCAAGGCGCAAATGATGCCTTACGAGTGCGGAATTCCCGGAACCGAAACAAACGACACCAAGATCTCGATCAAGTTTTACCTGACGGCGATCCTCTTCATTCTCTTCGATATCGAAATCATCTTCATGTATCCGTGGGCAATCAAGTTCTTGGATTCCATCAAAGAAGGTTTGGGTGGCTACATGTTGGCGACGATGGGCGTGTTTGTTCTGCTCTTCGTTGTGGGTTTGGTTTGGGAAGTAAAATCGAAAGCGCTCGACTGGAAGTAAGCTAATGGGAAAAGACGTTTTTGAAGTAACAGTAAATATTCTGAAGATGTTCGTCATCTTCCTGATGATGGTACAGGCCGTGCCGATTCTCGTTTGGTTGGAGCGCCGAGGTTCGGCTTTCATCCAAAACCGATTGGGGCCAAACCGCATTGGACCTTTGGGGCTTTTGCAGCTGCTTGCGGATGCCGTGAAGTTCTTGTTCAAACAGTCGTTTGTTCCAGAGAAGAGCGTTGCGCCTCTTTACTATTTTGCGCCAGTTATGGCGTTGATCCCGGGTGCTCTGGCGTTCAACTCGATTCCGCTCTCGATCCCTATTAATATTCAACCATTTGAAATGGCTGGCCAGACATGGGGACCGTATACGTTTGCATTCCAAGGTTACGACCTTGGAATCGGCATCGTCTTTATCCTCGGGATCTCTTCGCTCGCGGTTTACGGATTGATGATGGCGGGCTGGGGTTCTTCGAACAAGTACTCGCTGATGGGTGCGGTTCGTGCGACAGCTCAGGCGATTTCTTACGAACTCGCGCTTTCGCTTTCGCTAGTCGGAATTCTGATGGTTTACGGTACGTTCTCGTTCCGTGAGATCGTCGACATTCAGACGGGCCCGCTGACATTCAAAGCGTTTGGCGCCGAGCATATCGTGAGCTGGCTTCCTAACTGGGGAATCTTCTTTCAGCCGTTGGGTGCACTGATCTTCTTCGCGGCGACGTTCGCTGAAGCTAACCGTTTGCCGTTTGACTTGCCAGAGGCGGAAGGTGAATTGGTCGCGGGATTCCACACGGAATATGCCGGATTCAATCTACTTTTGTTCTACATCGGTGAATACGGCCACATGATGGTCGCAAGTGCGTTGCTCGCAACATTCTATTTTGGCGGTTATTCGTTCCCTGGATTGAATCCAGCAGACGTTTTGACCTACATGCAAAGCGTGACGGGTGGAGCGAACTCTGCGTCGATTTTGACCGCTGTGGTTTTCCATCTCGTGCTGCTGGCGAAGGTTGCGATCTTCCTGTGGATCTTCATCCACGTGCGCTGGACACTGCCGCGTTTCCGTTATGACCACCTGATGAGCCTCGGTTGGAAAACAATGTTGCCTTGGGCGCTCGCAAACGCGTGCCTCACGGCTATTTGGATGTGGCTGGGCCACCGTTAAGAGAGGAAAATTCTGATGCCGGTTCTTTCTGAAAATCTCTTGTTCTTTATCTTGGCGGGACTCACGATTTTTTCGGGTTTGATGGTCATCCTTCAAACCAATCCAATCTTCTGCGCTCTCGCACTTGCGATGACGATGATCTCGATCGCCGGGATCTTTGCGTCGCTGGGAGCATGGTTTGTCGCCGGCGTTCAGTTGATCGTCTACGCGGGCGCCGTCATGGTTCTCTTTGTCATGGTACTGATGCTCTTTGACCTCAAAGACGAAGTTCGGGCGTTTTCGCGCGGGCTGGTTTCTGGTTTCGTCAAAATAGCGTCGGTCGGAATTATTGGCGGCGTTGTCACGGCGGCAATCTGGATGTCGGCGGAAACAGTGTTCCCAACGACACCGTCTGGGTTGCAGGTGTCGGCGACACAGTCGACCAAACAGCTCGCGGACTTGCTGTTTAAAAAGTACATCTTCTCGTTCGAAGCGATGGGGGCCTTGCTCTTGATCATCGCGATTGGCGCGGTGGCACTCTCGCGCATCCAAGGAGGAACTCATGCCGATCGCTGATTCATTGGCAAACGTCGGTCTTAGCCACTATCTGGTTTTGTCGGCGATCCTTTTTACGTTTGGACTACTGGGCGTTTTGCTTCGTCGCAACGTCATCGTGATTCTGATGTCGATCGAATTGATGTTGAACGCGGTCAATATCTCGTTTGTTGCGTTTTCGCGTTACTCGCCGAACGGCAACATGGACGGCCAGGCGATGGTTTTCTTCGTCATGACGATTGCGGCGGCAGAAGCGGCCGTTGGTCTCGCACTGGCGACGACGATTTTTAAGAAATTCCGTGAAGTGAACATCCGCTACTTTGAGCATCTGAAGGGCTAGCGCTATGAACGAAAAAATCTTATTTGCGGTACTTCTACTGGCTCCGGTTGTTGGCTTCCTCTTCAACGGTTTCCGTTGGAAGTCGAAGAACTACATGATCGCGGGTTCTGTCGCGACGGGCGCTGCGGGCATTTCATTCTTGTCAGCTCTCTTGTTGGTCTCGAAGCTGTTTGGCGAAGGCGCTCCGAAGTCGGTTTCGGCCGGGTTCTTTGATTGGATCTTGGTTGGCGGGCTCCAGGTTGGAGCGTCGTTCGTGATCGATCACATCAGCGCGCTGATGGTGTTGGTGGTGACGGGCGTTGGTACTTTGATTCACTTGTTTTCGGTCGGCTATATGTCGCACGACGAACGGCCCTCGAAATACTTCGCATATTTGAACCTCTTCTTGTTCAACATGTTGCTTCTGATCTTGGGCGACAACTTGCTCTTGATGTTTGTTGGCTGGGAAGGCGTGGGCCTTAGTTCTTATCTTCTCATCGGGTTCTGGTTCTCCGACAAAGAGAAGGCGGCCGCTGGCATGAAGGCCTTTGTCACCAACCGTATTGGTGACGCGGGCTTCTTGCTTGGAATCTTCACGCTCTTCTTCCTGCTTGGAACGGTGAACTTCTCGGAAATCATCGCAAAAGTCGCGGGCATGTCGGTTGAAACGGGATGGACGGGGCCGCTGACACTTGCCGGTCTTTTCCTTTTTGTTGGTGCTGCTGGTAAGTCGGCGCAGATTCCGCTTTATGTTTGGCTTCCCGACGCGATGGCAGGCCCTACACCAGTTTCGGCGCTGATCCACGCGGCGACCATGGTCACGGCGGGCGTCTACATGATCGTGCGCCTGAGCCCGATGTTTGTTTTGGCTCCGAACGCGTTGCTGATTGTCGCAATCGTTGGCGCGGCGACGGCTGTGATGGCGGCGACCATCGGTCTTGCGCAGTTCGACATCAAGAAGGTTCTTGCGTATTCGACAGTCTCGCAGCTTGGATTCATGTTCCTTGCGTGCGGTGTTGGTGCGTTTGGCGCGGCGATGTTCCACCTGTTCACGCACGCGTTCTTCAAGGCCCTGATGTTCTTGGGTTCTGGGTCGGTCATCCATGCGATGCACGAGGAACAAGACATTAGAAAAATGGGTGGGTTGAAGAAGTATCTACCGATAACCCATGCGACGTTCTTCGTCGGTTGGATCGCGATCATCGGGATTCCTCCGTTTGCCGGCTTCTTCTCGAAAGACGAAATCCTTTGGTTTGCCTTCTCGAGTCCGCTTGGTGGGTTCCCGCTTTGGTTTGCGGGTGTCGTTGGTGCGGCGTGCACGGCGTTTTACATGACTCGCCTGATGGCTCTTACCTTCTGGGCAAAACCTCGATTCGACGAAAAGCATACACATCCGCATGAGGCTGGGCCTTCGATGGCAATTCCGTTGATCATCTTGGCGGTCCTCTCGGCGGTCGGTGGCTTCATGGGGATTCCGCACGTGATTGGCGAAATTCTCCCTGGCCATCCGGGCAACTGGCTTGAGCACTGGTTGGAAGGTTCCATCGCAAAGCCGGAAGGTTTTGGCCATGGTTCCAAGGTCATGGAATGGGCACTTATGGGGATCTCGGTCTCTGTCGCAAGTCTCTCGGCATTGACGGCCTACAATTTCTACGTCGTTGATCCCGAGCGTCCGGCGAAGTTCGTTGCATCTCTGCCGAAGCTCCACAATCTCATCTACAACAAGTATTTCGTTGATGAGATTTACTTCGCAAAGATCATCAACCCACTTGTCAGCGGAAGCCGAGCGCTTTGGGCGTTTGTCGATGTGAACTTCATCGACCGTGGAACCTTTGTGGTCGGTGATTTCGTCAAGGGTATCGGATCGACGGCGCGCACGCTGCAAAACGGAAACTTGCAGCAGTACGCGATGTATATCGCGATCGCAGTGGCGGTGATTTTCTTGTTCTTGCTTGAAGCGCCGAAGCGACTTCTGGAAATCTTTGGAGGCTAATCAATGTTGTCACTGATCGTCTTTCTTCCTCTTCTGGCAGCTTTGATTGTGGCGGTATTGCCGAAAGAGTCGTGGGTTCGCCCGACGGCCTTTGCGCTGGCCGCACTTCAATTCTTGTTCTCCCTGATGCTTCTTTCGAAGTACGATCCTTCCACGCCGGCTCTGCAGCTGGTGGAGTTTGTTCCGTGGGTCCCGGCTCTTGGAATCTCGTACTTCCTTGGAATCGACGGTATTTCCTTGTGGCTGGTGCTGCTGACGACTTTCTTGCTTCCGGTCGTGATTGCCGGCAGTTGGACGGCAATCGATAAGCGCTCGAAACTCTTCCATGCAAGTTTGTTTGTCCTGCAAACAGCCATGCTGGGTTCATTCGTGGCGATGGATCTTGTGCTGTTTTATGTCTTCTTCGAACTCTCGCTGGTTCCGATGTACTTCATCGTCGGTATCTGGGGTGGGGCGCGCCGCATCTATGCGACCATGAAGTTCTTCATCTACACGATGCTTGGATCTCTTCTCATGCTGCTGGCGATCATCTACTTGATGTTCACCGCACAAGAGGTTCTGCCTTCGCGCCAGATGACGGCAAACATTCTTGAGCTCTACAAACTTGATATTCCGTTTATCGCGGGTCAGTTCCTGAATCCGCAGACATTGCTCTTCTTTGCATTCTCGGCAGCGTTTGCGATCAAGGTTCCAATGTTCCCAGTTCACACATGGCTTCCGGATGCGCACGTTGAGGCGCCAACACCAGGTTCTGTGGTGCTTGCGGGTGTCATGCTGAAGATGGGCTCGTATGGATTCTTGCGCTTTGTGATCCCGCTATTCCCAGAAGCGGCGGAACATTATGCGTGGATTTTCCTCTTCTTGGGCGTTGTCGGAATTTTGTACGGCGCCTTGGTTGCGATGGTGCAGCCAGATATCAAAAAACTCGTCGCCTACTCGTCGGTTTCTCACATGGGTTACGTGATGATGGGACTGTTCGCATTAAACACGTACGGTGTGACCGGATCGCTGTATCAGATGCTGAACCACGGTGTCAGCACGGGCGCTCTCTTCTTGCTTGTGGGTATGATCTACGAGCGCACGCACTCGCGTGATATCGACAAGTACGGTGGGTTGGCGAAAGTGATGCCGATTTACACGGTCCTGTTTTTCATTGTGACCCTTTCAAGCATCGCGGTTCCAATGACAAATGGGTTCGTTGGAGAATTTTTGATCCTGCTTGGTTCGTTCCAAGCTTCGAAGTTCTTCGGAATTTGGGCTGTGCTCGGTGTGATCCTTGGTGCCGTCTACATGTTGTGGATGTTTAAGCGAGTCTTCTTTGGCCAAGCCGGAGAGTTGGTCGAAGACGAAAAGCATCCGCTTCACGATCTCGGGTTCCGCGAGATCGCAGTGATGGCTCCGCTGATTGTGCTCATCTTCTGGATGGGCCTCTTGCCAAATCACTTCCTGAAATACTCGAAGGTTTCGATCGAGCACCTTGTTGAAACGAAGGATGCTTATCAATTGGCGGCGTTGGATTCAGAAGGGCGCACAGTGGCCTTCGAGTTGCCGGCAAAACCAATTCGTAGCGCAGTAGAAAATGTCACGACCCGAGTCGCGGGCGTGGAGGCGAAATGACAAACTTAATCACTCTTCGAGATATCCTCGTTATCTCGCCCATGATCGCCCTTTTGGTCATGAGTTTGATCCCTGTCCTGATGAAGGTCTTTAGCGACAACAAAGAACCAAAACCCTTTGTCACCGTTGTCTACGCGCTGTTGGGTGTGATTTTGGCAGCGGGTTTGACGCTTTCGCTGGCCGGAATCAAACAGACCGCGTTCTCAGAAGCCTTGGTTTTTGACGGCATGGCGGTGTGGGGTTCGTTGATCGTTCTATTTAGCGGCGCATTTGCTCTGATGTTGGCATTTGACCACGTCGAGACTGACTCGAAACAGTTCTCCGAACAGTGTTTCCTGATGCTGGGAAGTATGATCGGCATGCTGATTCTCATTCTTTCGAACGACCTCCTTGTGACGTTCCTGGGAATCGAGATGATGTCGCTTTGCCTCTACATCTTGGTGGCGCTGAGCCGCGAAGAAGTTCTGTCAAAAGAGGCGTCGTTCAAGTACTTCATCCTCGGTAGCTTCGCATCGGCGATCTTCTTGTATGGAATCGCCCTTCTGTACGGCACAGTCGGCGGAACAAGCCTGCCTGTGGTGGCGGCGAAAACTGGCGAACTTCTGACGAACCACAACCAGCTGTTCTACATCGGCATGGCGATGGTCATCCTGGGGTTTGCTTTCAAGGTGTCAGTATTCCCGTTCCATTCGTGGACGCCGGATGTTTATCAAGGTGCCTCGACGCCGATTACTGCGTTCATGGCAACGGCGGTAAAGGCTGCGACGTTTATCGCGATCTTGCGTCTTTTCCAGCACGCAGATCCATCTGGTCCGAGCGCATTTCTGGCTGAACCGAAATTTCTGACGGTTCTGTCTTGGCTTGCGGTGCTGACGATGATGGTTGGCAACGCTGCAGCCGTGATTCAGAACAACTTCAAGCGAATCCTCGCATACTCCTCGATCTCGCATTCTGGTTATCTGCTGGTGGGCGTGATCACGGCGGGTTTTGCGCCTCGAATTGAAAGTTCTTTGGCGGCTTCAACGGTCGTTTTGTTTTATCTCTTCTCCTACTCATTGATGACGATCGGCGCGTTTGCGTTGGTGGCGATCTTGGAGAAGCAAGTTGGACATTCGCTAACGGTTGATGATCTCAAAGGTCTTTCGACACGTAACCCGGTCTTGGCAGGCTCGCTGGCCTTGATCTTGTTCTCGCTTGCGGGAGTTCCGCCGACGGTCGGGTTTTTTGCGAAATTCAGCCTCTTTGGATCGGCAATTGAACAAGATCTTTACTGGCTCGCGTTCTGGGGCGTTTTGAGTTCCGTGATCGCCGTTTACTATTATTTGCGTCCAGTTGTGGCGATGTACATGTCGGAATCCACGGAGCGTATCGAGCTTCAGGATGGATTCCTCACTCGTATGGCGCTTGTGCTGACGGCAATCGCAACGGTCGTCTTTGGACTGGCCTCTTCGCCGGTCCTTCAATTTGTCAGTGAATCAGTTCTGAATCGTCTGTAAGGAACCTCGTTTCCTTACAACGCTGTGTGAAGGCGGAGCATCTTACGGATGACGTCCGCCTTGACCATACGAGTGCTTCGCAGCCTCTCAAAGCCGTCTTTCATCACAAGTAGAGTTCCAGGAGAGCTGACCAGAAACCGCTCGGCAACTGACGGGTAGGCTCCAATGTCGATCTGAAACACGGCAATTCGTCCAAACTCTGGCTCACGCAGAATGCCTTGAAGCACTGGAGCTTGCCGCTGCCAAACTGCGTCTGAGGCATGCGAGAAAATTAACAGAATGGGATTCCCGGCCTCCGCCAGCTGTTTGTAGGAGGCCTCTTCGAAACGAGTTGCCACGTAGGGCGCGGGATTGATCACCTTCGGGGCGGCCGCAGCATCTGCCGCAGTTGTCTGCGTGGGCGCGGTGGGCGCGGTGGCCGCGGTTGCCGGTGTGGTTGACGTTGCGGTTCCCGCTGCGGTTGGTGCGTCTGGTGGCTTCACGGCGGGTGCTTGAGGCGCTGCCGGCGCCTGCGTTTGTGCGGCGCCCGAAACGGAGATCAAGCAGACGGTCAACATCGCGGCGCAAAGCCCGATGAAATTGGCAGAGATTGCGAAAGAAGTGGGAGATGATTTCATAAGAGAGCTCCTTTTGGCTTTTCGACGACAAAAGATCCGATTGCGAGAAGGTCCATCTGTGTGCCGAGGAAACATTCGATGGCGTGTTCGGGCCGACAGACGACAGGTTCACCTTTTCGATTAAAAGACGTATTGATGATGACAGGAACACCCGTACGTCTTGCGCTGGCGCGAATCAGTTTTCGCAAGAGTGGATTGCTAGTTTCATCGCAAGTTTGCACTCGCGCTGTTCCGTCGACGTGAGTGATTGCAGGTACAGCATCTTGTTTATCGGGATGTACCGTTGGCGCCAGCAGCATGTAAGGAGATGAAATCTTGAGATCAAAATACTCTGAGCAATGCTCTTGAAGAACGATCGGAGCGAAGGGGCGGAAAGCCTCGCGTTTTTTGATACGTGAGTTCAAAATATCTTTCATTCCGGCAAACGCGGCGTTGCCGATGATCGAACGATTTCCCAAAGCACGAGGGCCAAACTCCATTCGCCCCTGAAACCATCCGATGGCTTTGTTGTCAGCAATCGCTTGTCCGACATATTCGCAGAGGTCGTCTTGACTGAGCTTTTTTCCTTGAATGGAATACTTCTTCAGACAGCTTTCAATTTCATCATCGGAAAATTCGGGTCCAAGATACGCGTGGTCCATTTTTCTTCGGTCTGATTTTTTTAAAAGACCATGGTAGACAAACAGCGCAGCACCAACAGCGCCACCAGCATCACCGGCTGCCGGTTGAACGAAGATATCCTCGAAGTCGGTGGTCTTTAAGATCTTGGCGTTTGCCACGCAATTGAGGGTGACCCCACCGGCTAGACACAGGTTCTTCAGGCCGGTTCGTTGCTGCAGCAATTTTGCATTTAGGAGAATCACTTCTTCAACGACATCTTGGCAGGCGGCAGCTAGATCGTAGTGCTCTTGTGTCCATGAAGCGTTGCGGTCGCGAGGTGGACCGAATACGTCTACCCACTTTGAACTCCACATCTGATTACCCGCGCGGAACGCGAAATACTCCTGATTGAGCTCAAAACTTCCATCAGGCATGATCTTTACGACATCGCGGATCTGTTTGCGGTATCTTTCGGGGGACCCGTATCCCGCAAGCCCCATCAGCTTTCCTTCGCCACCGTGGGCATCAAAGCCTAAAAAAACAGTGACGGCGGTGTAGAGAAGGCCAAGAGAGTTTGGGTAGTGAATTTCATTGAAGACCTCAATTGAGCGTCCCCGTCCGACACCAACCGAAAAGGTTGCCCACTCACCAACTCCATCTGCGGTGATGATGGCTGCCTCTTCGAAGCCTGAGGGAAAGAATGAGCTGGCCGCATGGCTAAGGTGGTGTTTAACAAAGTAGACGGGGCCTTTGTAGCCGAGCTCCTCTTCAATGGTCAGTGGAAGCGACAGCCGTCCGGCTAGCCACTTCGGCATGGCCCGAGAAAATGCCGGCCAGGAAAATGGCCAGCTGCGCAGATGATCTTGGATCACTCGTGCAAACTTCAGGAATGGCTTTTCAAAATAGGCGATGTGTTCAACCTGATTGATATCGATGCCAGCTCGTTCAAGACAAAACCGAATCGAATGAATGGGAAAAGCGCTGGTGTTCTTTTCGCGACTAAATCGCTCTTCCTGGGCGGCGGCGATAATCTCACCGTCTTTTAGCAGGCAGGCGGACGAGTCGTGATAAAAGCAAGAAACACCTAAGATATACAAATCACAGCCCCGCGTAGATGAACGTCATGATAATGCCGGGCCCGATTTTGAAAAAGAGAACCGCAAACAAGACTAAGGTAATCAACAAAGGAGCCATGAAGTACAGTTTGTGCTCTCGAATGAGATGTTTCATTTCTCGGAAAAGCAGTCCGATTTTCATGTCGCAACTCCGGATTCAGGATTGAAACTTCGCAGCTTCGAGATCTTCATTGTAGCATTCTGCCGCGATCCAGTTCGAGTCTTTTGATATCGTTTTTGCTCCAAGAGATTTCGAGAAGAAAATCCGGGCGACGACACTCGTCGGACCAAGAACAAAGAAGTAAATAAAGAAGAGCGCCAAGGTGCCAAGAATCTTCTGCAGAACGACCGTGACGAGAAACCATTCGAGGCCTCTAAGAGCTCGAAAGATAGGTCTGGGCAGGATCTTCTGCAGTGTCGAATGAAATTTTCCGAGTCTCTTCTCCATGAGAACTTCCAGTTTAAGTTCCGCTTCGTAAAATTCAAAGACAAATACAGTCTGGACGAAGGGCTAAGTCGGTGCCACGATCTTAGTCGTGAAGAAGTTAATCGCCCTCGGTCTAGGTGCTGTCTTTACACTGGTGATCTTCGAGATCGCCTTACGCCTTATTGGGTTCCAAGAGCTCTATTCTCGCGATGCACTCGGACCAGGCGTGAAGTCCGAAATGCCGGCTATCATCTTCGTAGGGAACTCTCATACGATGGGTACTGGTGCTGCGCCTGGGAAAAGCTTTCCCGACCAATTCCGCGAGATCTTGAATGTTCGGCATGGGAAGAGTCCGTTTGAAATTGTGAACCTTGGCCGAGGCAATGCGAATTCGAGTTTTGTTGCGGATCAAATGCCGAAATTTCTCAAAACCTATCGGCCGCAGATTGTCGTCCTAATGACAGGTGAAACAAACTTCTGGAATCACCTTGGCTATTCAGATTTTGTCCAAAAGACGTCTCCCGGTCTGGAATCCATTGGTCTCAAATTTTACAACATGGCTTACTCGCTTCGGACCTTTCGCTTCATTCAACTCTTCAGCGAGTTTGTGATGCGCCCGAGGCAGGATCATCGATTTTTCTCAGACTATACCGAAGAGGATCGCGCATGGATCTGGGTGGCCTCAATGAACAATGCAAACATGTTCGATTCGTCGAAGATGACACCTGCTGAAGCCAAAGATGCCTATGAGACTATCCGGAGCTATTCCGATAAACACGGATCTTCGCTGAGTCTTTTGGAAAGTCAGATCGAACTTCTGCCCAGACTGTGGAAGGGACGCCCCGAGCTCGAGGATGAGTGGAAAAAACAAATACGCGAGTACGCGGCAACGTTTGGGGAAAAGGGTTACAGCTATTATCTCGACAGGCTGACCAACACGTACCTTCGTGAGTCGACGGATAGGACGATTCGTGAAGTGGCAGCTTCCATGCTTGCGAGACGGCCAAAGGACTTTGCTGATTTACGTGAGGTTGTTGAATACCACCAGGAGGCTCGGTCCTATCGCAGCCGATCTATTGACGAGCAGATAGGTTTTTATACAGCGGTGTCGCTTGCATATCCGACCCACGCCACAGCAAGGATATTTTTATGTAGCAAGCTTCGTCAGGCGAAGAGACTGCGCGAGGCGTTCGAAGTTGCAAAAGCTGGTATGGAGCTCAACCCTTTGGCGAATCAGTCCAACTGGATGAGTGAAATTCTTGTTACAGAGGAAGAGGCTCGAAAAGATACTTCGCCGGAGATGGCCAGTCTTATTGAAGACATCGATAAATATCGGAAAGAATTTGTGCAGAGGTTTCCGCGCCATCGAGGAAGGGTCGCGAAAATCAGCGATGAAGAAATATTGAATTGGATTGAGTTCGACCTCGAACGAATCCGAAAATTGGTAGAGGAAAGCGGCGCAAAGTTGATGCTTCAGACCTATCCGCCAGAGCGTTGGGGCTCAGAAAAGCTTGTCGACGCTCTCTTGCGTCGGTTTGCTGCAAAATACCAACTCCCACTATCTGACACGTCTCGTGAATTGATCCATCTAGAGCCGGATCCTAAGAAACGAGATCGATTCTTCACGAAGATGTATGGTGATTACGACGCCCACTTAGGAGAAGAGGGCTACGCCGTCGTCGCCCGACTACTTGAGCGGGACTTCGTAGCGCAGGGTTGGCTCACTGACGCTCAAGGCGTCAGAGAGTCGAAATAATTTTTTTCAACCGATTCAGCGCCTCATCAATTTCGGTCGTCGTTGTCGTGGGTGAAAAGCTAAATCGCAACTGATGAGCTAGGCGGTCGTCGCGTCTCATTGCCAAAAGAACGGCGCTTCGATCGGATTTCCCTGTGCCGCAGGCGGCGCCTGTTGAACATGCAACCAGTTCGTCTGCGAGCTGCCGATGTAAGACCTTGGACTCAAATTTCGGAAAAGTAAAACTGAGGACATGGCAAAGCGAGCTCTTTTCAACCTCTCCATTAAACTGCACATCGTGAAACCGTTTCTTTAGCTCGTCGATAGTGTGTCTTTTGATTTGTGAAAGATCGGTGATCGTTTTCGAGGTCCAAGTCGTCGAGGCTTTGGCAAAGGCTGAAATCAACTCGACAGAGGTTGTGCCAGGTCGAAGTCCTTTTTCTTGTTTTCCCCCATATACCAACGGGGAAATTTCGATGCCTTTCCTGATGTAGAGGGCACCGACGCCCTTTGGTCCACGAACCTTGTGGCCGCTGAGGGTCATCAGATCTACTGGCAGCGTGTTGATCTGAAATTCCGTGTGACAAAAGCTTTGGCAGGCGTCGGCGTGAAACCGCACGCCGCGCTCTCGGCAGATGGTACCGATTTTTTCTAAATCTTGGATGGTTCCGATTTCATTGTTCCCGTGAGAGACCGAAACCAAAACCGTATTGGCTTGAATCAAACTTTTCAGGTTCGAAAGGTCCACATAGCCAAGGGCGTCCACTTGCACTTCGTCCCAGGCGATCAGTCCATCTTCTTTCATTCGTGCGGCGGTATTTGCGACGCTCGAGTGTTCGGTCGAAGCCGTGATGATATGGGGTAGGCCGGCTTTGTCAGAGGTGGTTCGCTTCCAATCAGAAGCAGATCGTTGCAGCACCCAGTTGTTGGCCTCTGTCCCGCCCGAGCAGAAGATGATTTCAGAAGGCAAGCTCCCAAGTTTCGTAGCGATTGTTTCGCGGGCCACTTCGAGAAGTGCGGCAGCCTTTGTCCCCGGGCGATGCGCCGAGGACGAGTTTGCGACTCCGGATTCCAGGAGCTCGAACAGATGGTTGCGGGCTTCAGGCGCCATGGAGGTGGTTGCGGCATGATCGAGATAGATTTCTGTCTGCTTCATAGAAGTCGATCCTCCTCGCTTGCTAAAAATCAAGCAAGTCGAGACAATGGGCGGCGAGATGTCGGATCACAAGTCAGTCGCAATTTGCGACCTCAAATCAGGCAAAGAGGCTTCTTCGAAGACGTTGTGGTCTGTCGAGGAGGCCCTCGCGGCGAGAGTTAACAGCTGGGAGGGTTGGTTCTGCGCAGCTGGCTCCGAAAATCTGCATATCTCAGCAGACGGCAATCTCTTCTCGGCCACATGTCGTGTCGGTGGCTATCTTGGGAACGTGTTCGAAGGGCAGATGTCGCTTCCAGAAAAATGGATCGTCTGCACGAAAAAGTGGTGTATGTGCGGAGCCGACATGCAAATCCGCAAAGCGAAAAATGCCGAGCTGATTGCGTCGGCCCGGCAGCCGCTCCCGAAAGATGCCGACGTCGAGTCACAGGGCGATGTCGCGAAGCGAGCAGCCGCAGCCTTGGCGGCCAATCTTGTCGTACCGGCGCAACACGATACCCATTTGGCATTTCCGAAATCGATCACGTGGGACCTTTCGCGCCGATGCAATTATTCCTGTTCCTACTGCCATCCTTCTGTCTCGAACCAGTACGAGAGCCACCACTCACAGCGGACCTTGTTAGAAGCTGTTGATCGATTAGAGCGTCGTTTCTGCAGAGGAGAAAAGGCCAAGTGGGTTTTCACGGGTGGTGAGCCGACGATCAATCCTGCCTTTATGGATGTCGTGGATCGTATCAACTCGTATGGGCACACGGTTCATGTTCAAAGTAACGGGAGCCGTGGACCTGCTTACTTTCGCGAGCTCATCGCCAAAGCCTGTGTCGGATTGAGTCTGCACCTGGAAGCTGATGCGGTGGACCGGTTTCTAGAAACCTGCGCTGCGATTGTCGACGAAAAGGAAACAAATGAATTGGCGTCGCGAATGTGGTTTGGCGTACGCATCATGGTAGGACCCGGTCGTGTTGAAGAGGCCATTGCGCTCAAACGTCGATTGCAGGAGATCTCAGGATTCTCGAAGTGGGGAAATATCAACATGAGTCCGTTGTACAAGCGTCTTAAGCAAGACGAACTGATGGAATACTCAAAAGATGAGTATCAAGAACTCCTAAGGCACGTTTAGTAAACTTTCAGGAATTCGTTGAGTTCGGGAAAAATCTTTGCAAACGAGGTTCCGCGTTCTGCGTCCAAGCGTCGAATGTAGTCACGCGTTTGTGGAAGCCGGTCCGAATGGTCGGCCTCATTCATCAAATTGATGATGCCTTGAATTTTGTTCGATTTCTTTTTGCTACGCTCTTCGAACGCCAAAAGCTTTTCGGTAACGATCTTCTTCAGCTCGGCCGGATAGTTCTGAATGGAAAGGTACGGAGGGTAGTGCACAACCCCGGGGTGGAAATAGCCGTTGAAACCTTTTGTCACCTTTTTGAAGTTTTGGTCCTCGATCCATTGTGCGTAGTCCGCCAAATAGAACATGTTCATCATGTGAACGGAGCAGAGAAGCATGACCTTCACACTCTCGGGCGATTCTTCGTCGAGGCATTTGAGGTTCGTCGCGATTGACTCCCAGTTCGCCGGGAAGCGCATGTAGTTATTCTTCTCTCCCCAACAATCAAGACTGATAAAAACCTCGACTAGCTTAAACTCCTTCCAAAGCGGGAACAGAGTTTTATCTAGAAGCGTGCCGTTTGTATGATAGCGAATCTGAATGTTCTTGGCGGCGCCAGTGCGGACGCAGGCTTCAACAAGCTTTCGTGTTTCGTCGAGCAACATCGGCTCGCCGCCACCCACGATGATCTCTCGCATGTTGGGAAGCATGGATTCGATCGAGTCCCAAAACGCAGGGTCCTTGTACCATTCGAATCGGGACTGATTGATCTGGCTCTTGTGCGCCCATTCACTGCGGACTTCGCTGGTTTCTGCTGTTTCGGCGATGCGCTTCGCAAGTGCTGTCCAACGACTCGAATCTTGAGGACGGCACATAACACATTGGAGATTGCACGTGTTACCTAGGCGCAAGTCGATTGCGACGATGTCCTCATTCAGCGTTCCATCTTCTTTTGTGCGATGAACGCGATCGAGGACAAATTCACGTCCGAAACGCTCTTTCCAAACTCGGTTCTCAGTGATTCGGTGTGACCGATAGCCGTTTTTCTCTTCGGCGTAACAGTGTGCACATGCTGAAACCTTTTCGCCCTTCAGCATTTTGAGTCGGGCAGATTTCAGGTAGTCCGAGTTCCACGCCGATTGCAGACTTTGATCATTCAAGTTCAGCTTGTTTTCGTTCTTGGCGACACAGCAAAGAATGGCCGAGCCGTCCGTGTAGGTGGCAAGATGGGTGAATGGAAGAACGCAAAACGTAGGCGAAATTCGGCCAAACTCATATGGGTCGCTCAGCGATTCTTCTTTTTGCGAGCCCTCGAGGTTTCTAACCGGATCAACGTTTTTGAAGGGGAATTCGTCTTTCTTGCCAAAGAAACTAGCCATGAACGGAATATCCTTCCGCGTGCAGCAAGCTGCTGAGGTCGGGAAGCGTTTGTTCCATACGTTGCTTGCGGTGCAGGTCGAGCATGCGTGTGTAGTGGATGAAGTCTTTCATCTTTGCTTCATCTTGTTCGGGATGTTCGGAAAGCAAATTGATGCAACTATCGATGGAATTCTTAAGGAACCGCTGAGTCTCGTAGGTCTTCGAGCGCGTCTTGTAGGCCTCAAGGCGGCGCACGGCCTCTTGCTTGGCGGAGTTTGGCAAGATCTGCGCGTTGATGTAGTTCGGGTCTGTTGCATACAAGAAGTCGACGTTGATGTCGCGTCCGGACTCAAGCGCGACACTCTCGATGTAATCGAGCAGTCTTGTAATCGTTAGCACATTGTAAATTTGCAGAACTGGCGTCACGCCAATCTGAACGTTTTTTGGCAGCTTGACCAGTTTACGGAAATTCTTGTCGATGGTTTCCCATCGACTGAGATACCGAATGTATTCGTTCTCGGGGCCATGGCCATCTATCGAGGCATTGATCAAAACAAACTGGAAGTGCGGCAGGTATTCTAAAAATTTGTCCTGCACATTGGTGCAGTTGATGTTGAACATCAGAAAGATGTTCTTCGAGTGCCCGGAATCGATACAGGCCTGCATGAATTTGTAATTGCGTTCGATCAGAGTGGGCTCACCGCCCGTCAGATAAACCTTGCGCAAATTTGGAATCGAGCGAATGACCTCATCCCAAAATAAATCTGACTCATACCATTCTGGTGTTTCAGCTGGTTTTTTGCCGCCATTGAAGCGGTTCCAAAACTCGCGGTACTCTTCGTTTTGGTCGTAGAGCTGCACGGTCTCGCGATAGATCTGGCTTGAATTATAGGGGTTGCAGGATCGGCACTTGAGATTGCAGAGGTTGCCCAGTCGCAAATCCAAATAGAGCGCCGGTTTATCAAGCTTGAAATCATTTTTACGAGAAGCTTCGACACGCTCTTCAATTTCGGTGCGCGCCTTGTTCATCCACTCTTCGTTGTGCATTTCGCGATAGGATGTTTTTCCAATCGACTCTTGGAAATAACACAGCTCACACCCTGGAACTTGCTCGCCTTCGAGCATGCCTTTGCGAATGCTGCGCATGTGATTGGAGTTCCACGCCGCTTCCAATGGTTCGACGCCGGCGCGGTAACCGTGCCCATCGTCTTTCTTCACCATGCCGCCGCCTTTGGCGACGCAACAGAATCCAACTTTGCCGTTTGACTGAACGACTTGTTCGATCCACGGGTAGACGCAGAACGTGTTGGCCGACAATTTGGAATCGCGATTGGATCCTGCCATATAGAACCCCAGTCTCTAGCGGAATTGAGGAAATCTCAACTGTGTTCGCTGGAATCTTTCGAGGCTCTATAGGTCATATTTGCGCAGCGCTTGGATTCCAGCCTTGAAGCCGATGTGGACGATTCGTCCGAGAATTTCCGCGTTCAAGCTGAAGTGATCCACGAAAAACATCTCATAGTCGTTCGGTGACGGATGGATGTAGATGTAGTCCACGCCCGGGCGATAGTTCACGCGCTTTGTCAGGATTTCGAGTAGCTTTTCGCGATGCTCGTCGGGGAGGCCTTGTTGGCGGAAATAGCCGTCGACCGCGCTCATGATGGCCGAAATCTGCTGTTGGTGCTCGATGTGCTTTTCGATCTTTTGTTGAATCACCTGATAGAGCGCCTGGTTCATGATCATGGGTATGCCATAGTTGTGCAGCGAGCCCATGACTGGCGTGTAGTGGTAGGGCTGAACCGAGTAGCTGGCAATGACGAGATCCGCACCGGCATCGGCCGCAACGTGCGTTGATAGGGTTTCGCGAATCTCTCCGTCAAAAAAGTAGAGATCTTTGCCTTTTTGGTTCTTGATGCCATATGGCGCGAAGAAGGGTGGCAGAGCCGTACTGGCTGCGACCGCCTGAGAAATCGACGCGAAGTTGGCGTACTTGATATTTCGAACCTTAAAAGTCTCAGGAAAGTTTCCGAAGACGACCTTGCGTGAGTGATTGAGCTGCGTGGCGATCACGTAACTTTCGACTCCAAGCTGCGCAAAATCATTTTCGCTGAGAACATTCTGGCGCATGTAGCGCTCGATGTTTGCTGTCGTGAAGAGGCCGTTTAGTTTGAAGCCATTTTTGAGAAATGATTCGAGGCCACCGGTGACGAGGCTTTTTCTGCGAAGAAGACCTGGCAGCGTTCCTAAAAAATTCACGCCGTTCATGGCGAAGATATCGCGATAGGTGATGGGGCGAAGTTTGGTGAAGACTTTTTTGCGTCGAGAGAACTTATTCAGTTCGGTTTCGGCCCCGCGCTCGAAGGCATCGATGATCGAATCCACGGAGTGACCGGCCGCCAGAAGTGACGTCACAAAAGATCCCGCGCTGGACCCCACGTAGGTTTTAAACGTCATCTTGTCTTCCGGGAACCGCAGGCGCACATCCTCTTTCGAGCCACCGGCGAAGTTGAATCCCTTTTCACGTAACGCGAGACAGACGCCTAAATGAAACGCTGCAGCTTTGATTCCGCCGCCCGAAAGTACCAGGCCTAACTTCTTTTTCTCACTGAGCCGCATCCCACTGATTGTAAAGAGCTGCTCTGAGCAAGGACAGCCGAAAAATGCGGATCTGGCATTGTAATGCACTGTTCCGAGTTCGAAGAATCTCTTTTCATGTCAGTCATTTAAGTTGTGCAGAATTCCTAAGAGCCGCTAGTCTGGCCAGGAATGGAACAGTGGCTTCTTCTGACAGACTACGCCAGCAAATACCGCGTGAGCGTTTCGACTCTCCGTCGACGAATCAAGGCGGGCTTGCAAGCGCACAAGTTTGAGGCGGGACGATATTATCTTCCCGACCATCTTGAGGCAGCCACGGCGGAGGCTCCCAGGCAGATGATGAAGGTCGCCGAGCCGGTTCCTTTGAAGGCAGCAATTGAGGCCACTCCGGTCCCACCGGCGGTTACATTGGCAGCAGTCGAAGCGATCGCAAAAGCGGACGTCAAATTGTCGGATGAGCCGTTGATCACCACGACGACCAAACTCCTCAACGAACTCAAGCAGGCCTACACGTTGATCCTTCATGAAAAAGAAGAGCAGATCATCTACTTAAAAGAAGAGATCGCGGATTTAAAAACGTTGGTCCGCGTGCTCGAATCGGAAAACGCGCGACTGCGCAGTCCATCTTCGGACTTCGGTAATTAGAAAAAGGGCTACCTGGCAGTTTTGTCGCCTTTTGTGGGCTTAGCGGCCGGTGCGACTTCCGACGATTGTGGTGCGGGGAAAAACTGCACACACTTTCCAGCGATATCAGAGAGGGCGGCGCGGTAGCTTCCATCCGCATCAGAGGCTTTCAAAGAAAAGAGATCCATCGATTTCACTAGAGTGTGAGACTCCGGAGTCACCTCTTTGCCTTTCTCTTTGCCGCTGGAGAACGCATCAACCAACTGACCGAGTAAGTCGGAGGCGGCTTTCTTCGGAGCTGTCTGTGCCTGCGGAACGGGAAAGGCATCCTTTGCAAACGAAGAATGCAGCTTTCGGACATTGGATTCATGAGTGGCCTTGTAGCCCGAGAGCAAACTTCGCAAATTCGCCGGGATTGACTTCATCTGATAGAACGAGTCGCAGCTTTGTGCTTTTTTAGCGAATTCACTCAATGTTTTTGCATTCGATTGTGAGCGTAGGAGTTCGCACACTTCGCGTGTCAACGTTACGGCGACGCCGTTGTAGGAGTACGTGTGTGAAGCGACCTCTTGCTTTTTAAAGACCGTCAATGCTCCAAGATGCTTTTCATCCCGATCCTTGCGCCAGGTAAGAACCTCTTCAGATTCATCCGCAAACGCAGAGAACTGAATCGCCATCGAATTGTCCTTTGAGACCACGCGCTGAGTGGCACCATCGTCTGCTGGTACTGGAGGAAACCAATATTGCGGGACAACACCGAGATTCAGTTCGCCGTTGAACTTAGCACCAGGAAAATCCGTGAGCGTCGCATCGTAGACCGCGAACTGGCCAAGGCTTGGAGCCCTTTTTGCATCGTCCGCGGCATGAACAAACACTGGGAGAGTGAGAGCGGCAATCACTAATGTTTCTTTTATAGCTTTCATCGTCTCACCCTTCCTCATAGACCGACCAACTTTCCTTAGGCTGCCGAAGCGGCCGCTGTGTCTTTCGACTTTTTGCCGCCCTTTGTGCTGTGGCGTTTTGTTTTACCGGTCTTTTCGTCAAGAGCGGCATCCAGCGCCATCTGCAGAACTTCATCCAAATGTTCGACGAAGATGAAGCTCAATTGTTTGCGGAACTCTTCGGGGATATCTTGAACGTCCTTCTGGTTCTGGAAGGGGATCAAGACAGTTTTCACGCCGTGGTTCAGTGCCGCGAGAGCTTTCTCACGAATGCCGCCCACTGGAAGAACACGTCCCGAGAGAGTGACCTCGCCTGTCATCGCGATGTCTGTGCGTACCGGCGTATTTGTCATCAAGCTGATGAGTGCCGTCGCCATCGTGATACCTGCGCTGGGTCCATCCGTAGGGATGGCTCCCGCCGGGATGTGCACGTGACCCGTGTGGTTCTCGCACCAGTCTGGATCGATGCCAAGTTCCTCGGCGTGTGCGCGAGCGTAGCTGAGTGCCGCCTGCGCCGACTCTTTCATCACGTCGCCCATTTGGCCCGTGAGAACAAGTCCACCTTTGCCCTTCATTTTCAGGGCTTCGATGTGCAGAACTTCGCCGCCTGCTTGTGCCCAAGCGAGACCAGTTACGATACCCACTTGTGAATCTTCCATCTTCTCGTCGCGAATAAAGCGCGCCGGTCCAAGGAGTTCAGCAATTTTCTCTGCCGTGCAGATGACCTTTTCTTTGTGGCCAAGCACAACACCTTTTGCAACCTTACGGCAGACCGAACCAACTTCGCGCTCGAGGTTACGAAGACCTGCTTCGCGAGTGTAGGCTCCGATGAGGTAGCGGATGCCATCATCTGTGAACTCGATGTTCTCAGACGTGACGCCGTTTGCTTCCATCTGGCGCTCGATCAAGTGTTTCTTCGTGATCAAGAGCTTGTCGTTCTCTGTGTAACCAGAGATTTGAATGAGCTCCATACGGTCGCGAAGAGCCGGTGGAATGTTCTCAAGTACGTTCGCAGTCGCGATGAACAGCGCATTCGAAAGATCGAAGTCGACGTTCAGGTAGTGATCGCGGAACGCATGGTTCTGTTCGGGATCAAGAACTTCAAGCATCGCTGCCGAGGGGTCTCCGCGGTAGTCGCTGCCCAGTTTGTCGATCTCGTCGAGAACGATAACGGGGTTCTTTGTTTTAACTTGCTTCAACGCTTGGATGATTTTCCCAGGCATCGCGCCGACGTACGTGCGACGGTGACCACGAATCTCGGCTTCGTCTTTCACGCCACCAAGTGCGACGCGGAAGTACTCGCGGCCCATCGATCTTGCGATCGAGCGACCAAGCGAAGTTTTACCAACGCCGGGCGGTCCACAGAAGCAGAGGATTGGCCCTTTGCGTGAATCTGTTTTCAGTTTGCGTACAGCCAAGAACTCGAGAATACGGTCCTTTGCTTTTGCCAACTCGTAGTGATCTTCATCGAGGATCATTTTTGCGCGATCGAGGTCAAGGTTGTCCTCTGTCGACTTCGACCATGGCAGATCGATCAGCCAGTCCAGATAAGTGCGAAGCATAGAGGCTTCACTTGCATCTGGGTGCATGCGCTCGAGGCGGCCAAGTTGTTTCATCGCTTCATTGTGCACGGTCTCGGGCATTCCTGCCTTGACCAGCTTTTCGCGAAGTTCTTCCATCTCTTCGCCCTTCTGATCTTGTTCGCCAAGCTCAGACTTGATAGCTCGCATTTGCTCGCGCAAGAAGTACTCGCGCTGGCTTTTCGACATCTCGTCTTTTGCTGTTGAACGGATCTTCTGTTGCATCGACAGAACTTCGAGTTCCGCCGTGAGAATCTCGTTTACAAGCTTCAGGCGCTCGACCGAGTCTGTCGATTCGAGTACGCGTTGAGCGTCCGAGACCTTCAGACCGAGGTTCGATGCGATGAGATCCGCGAGGCGACCTGGTTCGGTCACATCATCAAGGATCAAAAGAATGTCTGGTGAGAGCGAACGGCCGAGAGCGATAATCTTCTCTAGCTGTTCACGAGCCGTGCGCATCAGCGCTTCGTGCTCGATAGGAAGTTCCTTCGAATCCTTGGCATCTACGGTTTCCGAGAGCTTCTCGACCGCGACTTCGAAGTTCGGAGACGACTTCACATAACGAGTGATGCGTCCTTTGGCTTCGCCTTGAATAAGGATTTTTACCCGACCGTCCGCAAGCTTTCGCATGCGCATGATACGAGCGATTGTTCCGACCTGATAGATTGTATTCTCAGTCGGATTCTCTTCGGTGATTTCACGCTGTGAAGCAAGGAAGATCAGTCGGTTTTTACCGAGCGCCTCTTCTACCGAACGAATCGATGCTTCTCGTCCAACGAAGAGAGGCAAAATCATGTAAGGGAATACCACGATGTCTCTCACTGGGAGCATCGGAAGTGATTCCGGAATCTCTAGAACTTTATCGTCAAAACCCATGCATCCTCCGCCACTGCGTGCAAGGCTCTATCTGCTTAACTTTTCGGTCTCAAATTGAACGGGCTTAAACAACCCAGACGAAATAAACGCACGCAGACCCAAAATCAGGCCATGTGGCTTGTTCTTAAGATGAAAATGACTAGGGTTTGATCGAGTCTAGCTAGGTGAGAAGCGGGGAATCCGCCTCTAGAGCCGGTTTCAGGCAGGACTACAGTCGAGAAAGCTCATCGTGCTTCAAAACACAAATGCCGCAACCCAGACGGGATTGCGGCAAGTGACGCTATGCAAATCAAAAAACAAGGAGGTACCTTATGCGAAGATGCGTTCGGTTTGTTCTTGTTCTTCTTTGCAGGCAATGCAGAGAGTGGCAACTGGGCGAGCTTTCAGGCGTGCGATCCCGATGGGTTCTTCGCACACTTCGCAAAGACCATACGAGCCATCAACGATGCGTTGAAGGGCGCGATCGATTTTTGGAAGTAGCATGTGAGCGCGTTCCTGGTCGCGAACCGCTCGAGTGAGATCGAGTTCGGAAGTTGCGCGATCGCCTTCGTCGCCGCGCTCACCGACAGGCGCAAGAGTCTCGTGACGAAAACTCTGCATCTTATTGATAAGTTCGGAACGTTGATCGAGCAGCATCAACTTGAAAGAATTCAATTCGCGTGTACGCATAGAACACTCCCTCGCTTTGCGATGCACATTAGTTGTGCACCAAATAACCCGCCGCGACCCCACTCGCAACAGGTTGTGACAGCTTCTAAGGAGTCTGTAAGGTCTTGTCAAAAAAAAGAGGTTTGTTCCGCGTTATCCAAACAGGATGCTTTGGACTTGAGCATCTCCTTGTGGATATTGGCAATTTCGGAATTTCTCTGACCGCGGGCGTCGCATCCTTGCTAGCGCGCGGCTGTGAAGTCGGTGCCTCGCGACCTCCTGTCGCAAACCATTCCGACCAAATCTGTCACGAAATCTGTCATAAAATAAATCGGCTAAGAGCGAACAAATCGACGGCTCATCGCCTCGCGAATCTCAGCTCCTTCGATGGAGAGGCGAGTCCATGGAAGGGCGCGCAGGCGCTCGACCTCGATCGGCTCGTCGGTCTCTTCGCAGATCCCGTAGCTGCCGCGTTCGATGCGAGCGAGGGCGCTTTCGATTTCAAGCAAGCGAGTTTTGGCTCGTTGCTGCTCACATAAGAAATCGTTCTCGGCGAGAAGTGCCATAGTCATGTCGCCTTCGTCGCTCCCTCCGCGGTCTCGACTTTCGAACTCCCGCATCGCGGCCCGTGAACGGTTAAGAAGCTCCGCTTTCATTTCTACCAACCGTGCGCGGCACTCCCGAATGAATTGATCCGTCAGACCTGTTTTCGAAGCTTGCGACATGACGTCCTCCTCTCCCCACCAAGGTCCTGTTTAGTGACCTTGCTGGCGAGTAAGACGAATCGAATCGCACAACCGGTTAGAGCGATGCCCATTTTCGGGCATCGCATTTTTTTATGGCGGTCGTAAGCGGTCCTGTTACTGGACCGTGGACTCAAGGGGCACCAGCTTGCCCTCTTTGACGGTGAGTACGCTGATAGGTCGTTTAAGCTCTCGAGTAGGGCTCATATCCAAAGCACCAAACGCTCCGGGAAATCCCTTCACGCTCGTCAACTTTTCCTGCAGTTCGGTGCGCGTGGTGGCGCCGCCTGCGATCAGCTGTCGCAACAAAAGACCTGTGTCGTAGGCTTGCGCTTCAATCATGCCGGGCTCTTCGCCAAACACGTCTTTGTAGGCCTTAACGAAATCTGAAGACGCGAATGAACGGTCGCCGGTGTAGAGCCCGTCGACGATGATCGCGTTTTCCACAAACTTTTGCCCACGAGAAACAAACGAAGCGTTGTTCCAAAGGTTGGTGCCAAGAAGTCTGACATTGTCGACATCGTTGTAGGCAAGCATGGGTGCGATCTGCCCAGCGGCTCTTGCACTGTCAGGAATGAAGAGCGCGTCGAAGTCGACGATCGGAGGAAGGATCTCTTCTGGAGTCGCCTGCGATTGGCGCGCCGAGCGACGTGGATTTTTCTCCAGATATTGGCGGTATCGAATCCGGTACTCCTCTGACCGATCTTCGACGTAGTAGTTTCCAACCATGCGTTGCACGTGACCGCGGAAGTCGGTTTCTTTCGGATCATACGGCTGGGCGGCGTTCACCGAGCCACCACGCAGCTTCACAGCGTCCCAGAAGAAGTTCGCAAACTCTGTTCCATAGGGGTCATTTGGAAAGAGGATGGCAAAGCGTTTAAGGCCCAGACGCTCGATGGCGACGTAGGCGAGATGTTCCGCCTGCATTTGGCTGGTCAAAGCATTTCGGAAAATGAATTCGCCACTTTCCGTCAGGCCCGCCTTTTGTCCGAGAACAATCGTTGGCATACCAAACTCTTGCGCCTTACTGGTTTCAGAGCCCGCAGTTCGAGAAAGCAGTCCGCCTACCATGGCAACGGCATTGTCCTCGACCACAAGTCGTTCTACCGCGCGCCGAGCGATGTCGGGGTTGCCTTCGCTGTCGATGACAGCCAAACGGAATCCCGAGGTCTTTTTGTTCGGACTGTAGATTCCGAGTCCAAGCTGTAGGCCGCGAAGCGCGCGGTAGCCCACGGCTTGTTGCCGTCCCGAGAGGGGAAGAATCGCGCCGACCGTGCGGGGATTTACCCGGCTTCGCGCATCGATCTGTGTGATGAGCGTCGTCGCACGCTCGGCGAGCTCGGTTCCGGGTGCCAAGGCCACCACATCTTGAAAGGAACTGCGCGCGCGTGCCAGTTGTTTCTGCTCGGCAAGGCTAAGGCCGATCCGGTACTTCGCTGTTGGTCGAAGGAACCCGTAGCTGCTACGGTCTGCGACTTCCGTCAGCTGCTCTTCATTGAGTCGGGTGTCCAAGAGGTCTTGAGCGGCAAGTCGGTACTTTTCTTTCCGGCTAGCGTCTGTCGCTTGGTTGTAGAGCTCGACGTAGAGCTCGAGAGCATCGAGTACGCGATTTTCAGACAGGAGGATTTCGCCTTGAAGTTCGCTAGCCTCGTACTTTTGCGCCGGTGTTGCATTGCTCGAACGTGCGATCGCACGGGTGAGATCGAGGGCTTCGCGAAATTGACTGAATCGCACATGAATGCGAGCGGCGCGAAGTAGAGCCTCTGTTTCGTAGGGCGTCTCCATTTCGCCTCGCGCGACGGAGAGGTAGCTTTGGAGGGCATCTTTCCAGAGCTGTTGTTTCTCAAAAATTTGCGCCGACATCATGTTGGCGTCGTCTGCGAGATCCGATTCCGGAGCGGTCGCGATGACCTTCTTGAAGCGCGCGAGTGCTTTTTTGTTGTCGCCGGCTTCCATGGCTAGCCGACCTTGTTTAAACTCTTGTTCAAGAGAGGGCGGAGCTTTAACGGGCTGGCGTCGCTTCGGCGTCGTTTGGCACGCGCTCAATAAGAAGGTGGCCACCAAGACGGCTAAGAAAGTCATCTGAGTTGGAGTTTTGATCACGAGCGCCTCCCTACGTCACGCGTCCGTCGATTGCCTCACTTTTTACGTAGGCGTTCGACCTTCTCTTGGAAGGACTTGACCATCGGTCCCGGACGCACGCTAGCGGCAAAACGTTTTAACAGTTCCTTCTGATCATCGGTGAGGTCTCGCGGCACGTCGATCAGAACCTTTACCAACATGTCTCCTGATGCAGCGCCGCCTTGACCCACCATAGGGAATCCCTTCCCTTTGAGTCGAAAAATTTGGCCGGAAGGTGTTCCGGGTGGAATTTTAAGCGAGGCTTTGCCAGTGAGCGTTGGAATTTCGGCGATGGTTCCGTTCACCGCATCGGAAAACCCGAGTGGCAATTCGAGGTGCACATCGTTTTCCACTCGTCGAAACAGCGCGTGTTCAGCCACGTTTACAATCACGTAGAGATCGCCAAACTGATTTCCGCTGGGAGGCGCGTCGCCCTCGGCGCGAAGCTTAAGACGTTGCCCAGATTTGACTCCCGAAGGAATCGTGATGGCGAGTCGGGCGGTTTCTTCGCGCCCGCCACGCTGACGAACAAAGCTGATGGTTTTTTCACAACCTGTCGCAGCTTCTTCCAGTGTGATCGTCAACGTGTAGCGGAGATCGGCGCCGCGCGTGCGAGTACCGCCACGAGGGCCGTCTTGCTGGCCGCCGCCAGGGCGTGGCCCTTTCTGGCGAACCTCACGAAAAGCGTCGCCAAAGATGTCGCCGAAAATATCTTGGAAGGATTCTGGTCCAGCCGAGCCAAATCCACTGAAGGTTTGATCTTCGAAACCGCCAAAGGGCCCGCCCCCAAAAGGACCAGCTCCGCCGCTAAACGGACCGCCGGCTCCGGCATAGGCCGCAAAGCCATGGCCAAACTGGTCGTACTGTTTACGTTTCTCCGGGTCCGAAAGCACATCGTTGGCCTCGGAAATTTCTTTGAATTTGTCCTCGGCCGTTTTGTCGCCCGGATTTTTGTCAGGGTGAAACTGAAGCGCCAGCTTGCGAAAGGCCTTCTTGATTTCGTCCGGTGTCGAGTTGCGACGAACACCGAGAACCTCGTAGTAGTCGCGTTTGTTGGACACAGGTTACCTCAGTTTCATCACGCATTACTTTTGGGGCGCGCAACCACGACTTGTCCGGGGCGAACGAGCCGATCGTGAAGCTTGTAAGGCTTTTTGAAGACTCGCGAGATATGTCCCTCGGGGAACTCGCCCGTTTCTTCGCTGCTCAGCGCCTCGTGAATCAAGGGATTGAACGCCGTACCGAGCGCCGGTTGTTCTTCGACTCCGTTTCGGATCAAAGTTTGTTTCAACTCGTGAGCCGTGAGTTCGATTCCTTTGCGAAAAGCGGCGGCGTTCTCCGGTGTGTTTTCTAGGGCCAATGCGGTCTCAAAAATGTCGACGACACCGAGGATGTCGACAACGAGGCGTTCTGCGCCATACTTGCGCAGATCCGAACGTTCTTTGATGGAGTTCTTTTTGTAGTTTTCGAACTCGGCGTACAGGTACAAAAAATCTTTGCGGACTTTTTCAAGATCGGCCTTCAGCGACCCGCTGTCAGCCGCCGCCGCGCCGTCTGCATCGACGGCTTCCCCGGCAGCCTGATCGGCACCGGGCTGCGTGTCGTCGGAAAGTCTGCGAATTTCCTCAGGATTGAGATTGTGGTTTGCGCCTTCGGATTGGTTTGTTTTCTTTTCGTCAGCCATTTAGGCATTATGGGTTCGAGTTTCAGAATGTCAAACTTCCGAGAGCGATAGTTTATCGCTCTCTAGAAAAGTCAGTGCCTCGAAGACGCGATCCGCTAACGGTCGGCCCTTGGGCGTGAGTCTCCACCCGCCGTCACTATTTAAGCCGTCACTTTGTGCGATGCTTGCGCCAAATTTCTGAACGAGTCCGCTCTCGACAAGGGGCGCAAGCCGACGATCAAATTCGTTCAAGAGCTGGAGTCCACCTTCTTGCCCAAATTTTCGCAAGACCGCACCGCAGCTGAGGCCGCTGAGGCGTCGTAAACTTGTGTGTGAAAAATCCGTCAGTAACTCATGAAGCGCGAGGATCTCTCGCCGCTGTTCAGGGAACTCGCTCCAGAACTGTTGGCCACGAGCGCGTTTGAGTTCGTCTCGGTAGCTGCGGATCGTCGCGGGGTTCCAAAAGCGAACGCCCCATGGACTCTGATGACTGGCCCAGTTCGGAAGGTAGCTATGGGCCCCAATGCCAAGTCCCCAGTAGGCACCATCTGTCCAGTACAATAGGTTGTGCTGGGACTCAAAACCCGGCTTTGCAAAGTTGGAGACTTCGTAACAAAAAAGGCCGCCCGATTTCAGCTCGTCTTCAATCACTTCAAACATTTCTGCTTGGTGTTCGTCTGAGGCGCGGCCTTTGTTGAGGGGATGGCCCGAAGGAACCGTTAAATTGTAGGCGCTGACATGCGACGGTTGAAACTCCAATGCGCGTCGAACATCGTCGCGCACGTCCGTCACCGTTTGACCTGGAAGACCGAAAAGCAGATCAAACGAGTAGTTCACGCCCTTATTGGCTAATAGCTCCAAGGTGGCGATCGTTTCCGCCACCGTGTGTTTTCGCCCGGTGACCTGAAGTTTGCTCTCGTCAAAGGTCTGGGCGCCGACAGAGAACCGCGTGATGCCGATACTTAAAAACTCTTCCAGCGAGGCGGCCGTGATCGTGCCTGGGTTAATCTCAAGTGTGATTTCGGTTTTTCTGTCTTCGAACGCTGCCCCACTGGCGTCCACGAATCCATTCATTGCAATACCCTTGAGGATCGCTAGAATTTGAGAGGGGCTGAAGAGGCTAGGAGTACCGCCCCCAAAGTAAAGAGAGTGTACTGGAGTCGTCTTTGGCCAAAGTGAGTCGCGAAAGGCCAGAGTTCTGACCCGCAGTTCTTCCTCGATAAGTGAAACGTACTCGTCCGCTGGAGGAAGATCTTTGGCCTCAAATTTGACGAAATCACAATACGTGCAAATCTGCAGACAATAAGGGATGTGCACGTAAAGACCAAAGCGACTCATGGAGATCACATGTCCCAAAAGCGCGCCGTTAGCAAGTCCCCACGAGTTTCTTCTGGAAAATCCGTGAAATTTAAACTGAAAAACGGGCTGGATGTCCGCCTGGTGCCCTCGACGAAGTCGCCAGTGGTCTCGGTACAAATGTGGGTGAAAACCGGTTCAGCTGACGAGCGTAAGCACGAAGAGGGGATCAGTCATTTCATCGAACACTTGCTGTTCAAAGGAACACGCAACTTCAAGGTCGGCGAAATTGCCAAAACTGTCGAAGCCAGCGGCGGCGAGTTGAACGCGTGGACCAGCTTCGATCAAACCGTCTTTTATGTGAACATCTCCAAAGAGTTTACCAACACCGCGTTGGACGTGATCTCGGACATGATGGGGTTTCCGTTATTTGATCCCAAAGAGATCGATGCCGAACGCGAAGTCGTTCTCGAGGAGATCAAGCGCACCAACGACAATCCTTCTCGAAAAGGCAGTCGGCTTTTGTTCTCAAGCGTTTATAAAAAACATCCCTATCGGCTGCCGGTGATCGGGCGCCCCGAGATCATCAAGACAGTTAAGCCGATGACGCTGAAAAAATATTTTAAAGAGCGTTACTCGGCTAAAAACATGGTGTTGGTGGTCGGCGGGGACTTTGAAACCAAGTCAATGAAAGCAGAGATCACTCGTCGGTTCTCCGAGCTTCCTGGTGCGCGAGTTCGTAAGGTGAAACGGGCTGTTGAACCGCGCCTTTCGCCCAAAGCGTCTCGAGTCTTCGTCGAGAAAGCAGATGTGAAAGCGACGCAGCTCTTTATTTCTTGGCCAATTCCTAGCGCGAAAAATAAAGAAATCGCGGCGCTCGAAACTTTGGGGTCGGTGTTTGGCGGCGGGGCCTCCAGCCGTTTGGTGCGTTCACTTCGCATCGATTCGGACTGCGTGACGTCGACGGGATCGGGCTGTTTTACCTCGAAGGATCAGGGGTTTTTCTCGGTCTCCGCGCAATTGAATCCATCGCGGCTGGCGGAAACACTGGAAAAGCTTCGCAGTGAAATTGTCGGACTTCTGACCAAACCCGTGGAAGAGGAAGAGATTCACCGCGCGGTAGTCGGTGTTGAAAGCGGAGAATTTTACGGCCTGGAAACAGCCGATGGACTGGCAAGAAAAGTTGGGTCTCTGACCACCTTGCTTGGTGATCCATCTGAATTTGAAAAATACCTCGCAAGGGTTCGTGCGTTTGACGCAAAGACTGGAACGGCAACGAGCTTAAAGTATCTCGATCCATCGCGCGCTTATGCCGTGTCGCTGGTCCCGGATTCTGAAGACGAAACCCAAGTGGCGCACCTGTTATCGGACTTCTTGGCCAAGCTGAACGCAGATTGGGCCACAGCCAAAAAAGCACTCGCCAAAGGGAAAACAAAGGGATCAGCGAAGGCTCGTGGACAGAAGAAGAATCGTGCTGAAAAACCGTGGCACCCGGTTGCTGACGGGAAAATTCAAATTGAACGACGTACGCTGAAGTCGGGGCTTAAAGTCTTGGCGCGAGTGGCGCGTTCAACGCCAGTTGTCTCTGCTCAGCTGGCCTTCATGGGTGGTGGCCGCCTGGAGCCAGCTCATCAAGCCGGTTTAACAGAGCTTCTCAGTCGAACATGGACGTCCGGCACGAAAGAATTCAACGAAATTGAACTCATCAACAAAGTCGAAGCCGAAGCTGCAAGCCTGTCGGCCTTTGGTGGTCGGCACACAAGCGGCATTTCGTCACACATGCTTTCGCGCAGTGAAGCGGCCATGCGCGAACTTTTTGTTGAATGTCTCTTGGGGCCGGTCTTTGACGACGCCATCGTCACTCGCGAGAAGACGATGATGCTGGAAAGCCTTCGCATGCGTGCGGATAAACCGGGCGCAATTGCGGGACGTCTGTTCATGGAAACCATGTTTGCCAACCATCCCTATGCCATTGATTCTCTTGGTACGGAGGCGTCGCTATCAGGAATCGGAGCAAAGGATCTTGCAACCTATCAGAAAAAGATGATCTGCCCGGCAGACGGTGTGTTTGTGCTGACGGGTGATGGCGATGTAGATGCCTGGTGTGAGACGCTCGAACAAGCGACGATGCCGCATAAGACCCTTCGTACAGGGTTTCAGAACAAACCCTATCGTTGGCAGTCCGCAACGGAAGTTCGTAAGTTTCACGAGATCAAAAAAGAGCAGACAACGATTCTCATTGGATGGCCCGGTATCACGATCGCGGATCCACGACGATACGCACTGCAAATTGCACAGGCGGTTCTCGGAGGGCAGGGCGGTCGTCTTTTCATTGAACTTCGAGACAAAAAATCTTTGGCCTACAGTGTGGGGCCGATGTCGATGGAAGGTGTTGACGCTGGGTACTTTGGTGCTTCGATCGCGTGCTCTCCGGAAAAGGGAGAGACGGCGATCTCAATGTTAAAAGACGAGTTCAAAAAACTTGCGGAGAATCTTTTGGACCAGTCGGAATTAGATCGTGCGGTTCGTTACCTAATTGGAAGTCATGATCTTGGTCTGCAAAGAGTGTCGTCAGTCGCTTCGACAATGTTGTTTAGCGAGATTTATGGAATCCCCGCGGAGTCGGCATTTGACTACGCCAGTGCGATACGTGCTGTGTCCCCGAAAGACGTGCGCGATCTGGTTGCGGAGCTACTAAAAACCGAGCCTGTGATGGCAGCGGTAGGTCCAAAAGCACCTTGGTGAAGTCCGAACCTATTTGAGGTTCGTCTCAAACTGAAACGCACCAATTGTTCATCCGGTCGAAGGTCGAAAATCACAACGACTTTCGTCCGGATTCTTTGACAATCCATGCAGAAATTTTCGCACAGACTCCGTAGAATATAAGGAGGAAGCGGATTTGCGCGTATGGGGAAGAAAAGTTCGTCAAGTCAGAATACAAGTGGCTCTGGTCTCGTGCTCTCGACCAGCGAATACTTCGTTCACGCTGTGGAGATGGCGTTCCACGAACGTCAGTTCAGAACCTTTCCATCGGCTCAATCCTATCTCGTCAAACTTCTCGAGTATTACGTGCCGGCTGGAAATCTCTTCGATGAAGTCGACGACAGCGGCCGTCGCCGCCGTTCGACGCTAGCGGAGTCCTATCTGAAGGCGATGAATGCGGAACCCGCACTCCGCGCTGACATGCTCAAAAAGCTTGCGGACCGGGCGCTCTACATCGCGGGCTTCTTTAGTGACTCTTTGCAGCGGAAACTGGTGGACGTCGACTACTACCAGGAAATGGGAATGACCGCCTACAATGTCCTTGCCGATTCAAGTCGTGAGGACACGACGGCGAAAGTCTATCGCGAATTCGCGACAAAATTTCTTAGGTTCACCGAAATTCTTTCGACCATCGCCTTGCAGTCGCGGGTGCAGGACGAGGCCAATATCATGCGCCTGTACGAGACTTATGCAAAGACAGGTTCGGATATGGCACGTGAGAAACTCCTGGAGCGTGGCCTCATCGCCGTTCCGTTATCTGATCTGAAAAAGCCGACAAAACAGTAGTCCGCCATCCTGCGGAAGACTATGCTGGGAACATGTTCGATATAGGCTTCGGAGAAATGATCATGCTGGCGGCGATCGCTCTTATTGCGATCGGCCCTAAGCAATTGCCCGAAGTTGCACGCACGGTCGGTAAGCTCATCGGAGAATTCAAAAAAGCCGTCGGCGATGTCACGGACACGGTGGCGAATGCCAGAAACGAAACTGACCGTGCGCTTCGCAATGTGAGTGATGATCTCATCAAGTCGATCAAAGAGGCTCAGCAAGCCAAACCGATCGAGCCATTGCCCGATCATCCAGGCGATTCAGAGTTTGTTCACGTGGACCCACCAGCAGACGATAAGACCGACGGAAAGAGCTGATGAAAGACGCGCGGGAAGATAATCTCACACTTGTCGATCATCTCACGGAGTTGCGTGATCGTTTGATCAAAGCCGCCTGGGCGGTTGCTCTCACGACAGCGGTCTGCTTTTATTTCTCCGAGGCTATCTTCAATCTGGTTCGACACCCGATTCAGGCACATTTGCCGGAAGGTGGACTCGTCTTCACCAATCCGATGGATAAGTTCATTGCTCACATGAAACTCTCGGTGGTGGCGGGAGTTATTCTCGCTTGTCCTGCGTGGCTCTATCATGCGTGGATGTTTGTTGCGCCCGGACTGTACGCGCATGAGAAGAAGTATTCCCTCGCATTTGTGACGGCGGGTATTGGGCTCTTTCTCTCGGGTGTTGCGTTTGCGTATTTCCTCGTACTTCCAAGCGCCTTCCAATTTCTTTTCAATTTTGGTGGGTCGGTCGACAAACCGCTCATCACGATCTCGGAATACATGTCGTTTTTTGCCACGATGATTTTGGTCTTTGGCGCCTCGTTTGAGTTGCCCCTGATTTTGGTGGCGCTTGGGGCTTTGGGGATCGTTTCCAGCGACACGCTTCGAGAAAAGCGTCGGTACGCGATTGTCGCGCTGGCCACCATTGCGGCCGTCATCACGCCGCCGGATGTGCTCAGCATGATGATGCTTTTGGTGCCTCTTGCGGCCCTCTATGAGATTTCGATTTTGATCGTACGCGTCGTCGAGCGTCGACGAACGCGAGCCCTTCAGCCACTGGCGTGAACCACAATCTGAGCATCGCACTGCGCCGCGCTACTGTTTTTATCTCGACTACGTTGGACTTGGTTCGGCAGACTTAAGTCGTTAGGCCAGGGCCTATTCGGACTAAAGTGGAGGAATCATCATGGCTGATGTTCTTGTAGTAACGAGCAAAGTTAAGAAACTCATCAAAGAAAAAGGCGAGTGCAACACGTCGAGCGAGACAGTGGATGTACTTTCTAAGGCAATCGAGCGCCTCTGCATGAAGGGCATCGAGAGCGCAAAAGCAGACGGCCGCAAAACCGTCATGGCTCGCGATATCGTTATCGATCATTTGTAAATGTCGTTTGGGCCGGTGGCCCAAACTGCTATTCGCGCATGGGCGCAAAAGAGATGCCCCTGTGTCGATTCAGCTCGGCTCCCCTCGAAAAGAGGGGCACCGGGCTTTTATGCGCTTCCGGCCTGGCCGGCGAGTTGTTTTTGAAATGCGTCCCAGTCGAGAACGGCGACACCGAGTTCGGTGGCTTTCTGAAGTTTGGACCCGGCCTCTTCTCCTGCTAGCAGGTAGTCGGTCTTCTTACTGACGCCACTTAAAACAATACCACCGTTGGCCTCAATGAGGTCCTTCACTTCGTCGCGACCCATGGGAAGTGTTCCCGTGATCACGTACTTCTTGCCACCGAGGACTCCGCCCCCGTCGGCATTCGAAGGCACTGTCTTTTTTGCCGCTTCAATCTGAACGCCGAGCTGTTGCAGCAACGAAACTTCGTCTTTCAGTTCCCCGTCTTTCAAGACACGCACGATCTCAAGCGCCATCTTCTCCCCGATATCGGGCACCGAAAGCAGGCTTTGTTCGTCGGCAACAAGGAAGGCATCCATGGTTCCGTAGAATTTGGCCAAGGACTTGGCCGTCGTTTCACCGACGTGACGAATGCCAAGCGCAAAGATCACGCGCGCCAGATTCGATTTCTTTGAAGCTTCGAGACTTTCAAGAAGGTTCTGTGCCGATTTTTCGCCTTGTCGTTCCAGCGAAAGGATTTTCTCGGCCGTCAGACGATAGAGATCAGACGGGCGTTTGACGAGTCCTGCGTCCACAAATGCATCAATCAACTTGTCGCCAAGTCCGTCCACATTCATCGCACGTCTGGCGACGAAGTGCTTGAGCGCCCCTTTTAGTACGGCCGGGCACTTGCGATTCACGCAGCGAAGTACAACTTCGTCTTCGGGCTTCTCAGCAGGGCTGCCGCAGATGGGACACTCGTTTGGAATACGAAAGGGAACTGAGTTTTCGGCATGCGCGAGGACTTTCACCACTTCTGGAATCACATCGCCTGCGCGCTGAATGAGAACGCGCGAACCAATGCGAACATCTTTGCGATCGATCTCGTCTTGATTGTGCAAAGTGGCGTTTGTGACAGTCACTCCGCCCACGCGCACCGGTTCCATCACCGCAACTGGCGTCAGCGCTCCTGTGCGTCCGACTTGAATATCGATCTGCTTGATCACGGTTTCTGCTTGTTCTGGCGGAAACTTGGCGGCCGTCGCCCAGCGTGGACTGCGAGCAACAAAACCCAAGTCCTCTTGCAGGCGGAAGTCGTTAATCTTTACGACCACGCCGTCGATATCAAACGGCAGGAGGGGTCGAATCTCATGAATGAAGTCATAATAAAGCTTGGCTTCGGCTTCGCCGCGGCAAACTCGAGCCAGTTTCAGCTGTTGTGGCTTGGCGACACTCTTCGCCTTTTTGCCGCTTGTTCCGGCTAAAGCCTTTGTGATGCGTTCACGAAATTCCTGAAAGCTTTCATCTAAGTCGGCCACTCCGACTGTGGGGAGGCCAACTTTCGCGCAAAGGATTTCAAAATCCGACTGAGATCCTGGAAGAGAGTCGTTGCCAAACTCCAGTACACCCGGAGCATAGGCGAACATACGAAGTGGCCGAGATTTCGCAATAGCCGGATCGAGTTGGCGGATGGAGCCCGCGGCGGCGTTGCGGGGGTTGGCAAACGGCGCTTCGCCCGCCTCCTGTTGGCTTTCGTTTAAGACACGAAAGTCTTCTTTCAGCATGACGATCTCGCCCCGCACTTCAAGCAGAGGTGCCTGCAGATTTCTCAGTCTAAGCGGGATCGAATCGATCGTTCGGACATTCTGAGTGACGTCTTCGCCAATCGTGCCGTCACCTCGGGTAATCGCCCGGCGAAAAATGCCATTTTCGTAGACGAGCTCAATCGCCAGCCCATCGAACTTCGGCTCACAAAAGAAATCGAAAGTCTCGGGCGCGAGGCCTTTTAGTTCTTTCCGAGCGCGTTCGGCGAAAGCGTCGATATCGTCGGTGTTGTAGCTGTTTTGCAGCGAAAGCATCGGAGTTCGATGCTCGACCTTTTCGAAGGCTTCAAGAACCTGGCCCCCGACACGTTGGGTGGGGGAGTCCGCTGTGATGAGCTCAGGGTGCTTTTGCTCGAGATCGCGCAGTTCCGCAAAGAGAGCGTCGTAGGCCTGGTCCTCGATCTCAGGGGCATCTAACGTGTGGTAGCGGTAGTCATGATGCTGGATCAGCGCGCGCAGTTCGGCCGCCCGGGCTTCAGGGTTGTTGGTGGCGCTATTCCGGGAGGGAGACTTGGGCATGCCCCTCATTCATGCCACATTACGCATAGCGTGAGCCAATGAAGTTTGCCTATTAATTCGGTAGACGACACATCCTATGAAAAACCAATCCCATGACGGCGCGAAACTCGATCTTGCAACTGTTCAAAAAGTGGCAAGTCTCGCGCGACTTAAAATTAGCGACGACGAGGCCACGGCTATTGCCGGTCAGCTTTCGGCCGTTCTTGAAAACTTCAAACAGCTTGCGGTGGTCGATACCACAGGCATTGAGCCACTGGTGACGCCGACGGATCTTTCGATTCGTTTGCGTGAAGATGAGGCTGTGACGGAAAAAGACATCGAATCATTTGTCGCCAATGCTCCGGCGCGCTCTGGAAACCTCTTCAAAGTTCCACCGGTTGTCGGCGGCTAAGGAAACAAAATGGAATTAACTCATTCGACCTGCACAGAGATCCGCGATGCAGTCCGCGCAAAAAAAGTTTCGGCACTTGAGGTGACCAGACATTTTGCAGATCGCATTTCCAAACTCGATCCAAAGATCAATTCGTTTGTCAGCACGAACGACAAAGCGGAAGAGGCTGCAAAGGCCGTCGATGCAAAACTTGCGAAGGGCGAAGACCCTGGGCAGTTGGCCGGCGTTCCTATGGCGATCAAGGATCTGCTTTGCACGAAAGGCCTCAAGACGACGGCGTCGTCAAAAATGCTTTCAAACTTCATCCCTCCGTATTCGGCAACAGTGGTGAATCGTCTTGAAGCGGCCGGCGCTGTCACCATTGGTAAAACCAGCCTCGACGAATTTGCGATGGGTTCTTCCAACGAAAACGCGGCCACCGGCCCGGTTCGAAACCCATGGAACCCGGAATACGTTCCAGGTGGTTCGAGCGGTGGTTCGGCTGCGGCGATTGCCGCGCGTTTGGCACCTGGCGCGATCGGCACCGACACCGGCGGTTCAATTCGTCAGCCTGCAAGTTTCTGTGGCCTCTTTGGCATCAAGCCGACTTACGGTCGTGTCAGCCGATTTGGTATCATCGCCTTTGCGTCCAGCCTTGATCAGGCGGGCCCGATGGCGCTTTCGACGAAAGACTGCGCTTTGATCTTGGAAACCATTGCGGGCTCATGTGCGCACGATTCGACAAGTGCCACCATTGAAGTCCCAAAGTGGTCGGAGATCATCACCGACGACGTCAAAGGGCTTCGTATTGGTCTTCCGAAAGAATACTTCGCTGAGAAAATGGATCCAGACGTCGAGCGCGTTACCAAAGAGGCGATCGCGGCCTTAAAAGATCGCGGAGCAACAGTGGTCGACGTGTCGTTGCCATTGGTGAAGCACGCGGTTCCGGTTTACTACCTCGTCGCGACCAGCGAAGCGTCGTCGAACCTCGCGCGCTACGATGGTATGCGCTACGGGCATCGATCAACCAATGCGGCTCACGGTGATCTTGACGATCTCTACTCGCGATCGCGCGGAGAAGGGTTTGGTCCAGAAGTAAAACGTCGGATCATGCTTGGCACCTACGCTCTTTCGAGCGGCTACTACGATGCCTTTTATCAGAAAGCGAGCCAGGTGCGTCGCTTGATCCGAAACGAGTTCCTCAGTGCGTTTCAGTCGTGCGACGTCATCTTGAGCCCGGTGTGCACGAGCCCGGCTTTCAAAGTAGGTGAACGTATCAACGATCCACTTGAGATGTACTTAAACGACATTTTCACGACCTCGACGAACCTCGCGGGTCTTCCGGGCATGTCGGTACCGGCTGGTTATTCGAAAGCGGGTCTCCCGATCGGTGTTCAGCTGATGACTCGTCATTTTGACGAGACACGCATGTTCAATGTCTCGCTTGCTCTGGAAAACTCGCTTCAGGCTGTGAAGGCTCGGAGGCCAAATGTCATCTGATGTGATCAAACAAACCTATGGCGATTACGAACCAGTTATTGGGATCGAGATCCACGCGCAGCTCAGTACGAAGTCGAAGATGTTCTGCTACAGCTCGACCGAGTTCGGACATGGTGACAATGAAAATATCTGTGCGGTTTGCACGGCCATGCCAGGGGCCTTGCCGGTCGTGAATAAAAAGGCTGTCGAGTTTTCGGTGAAGATGGGTCTCGCGCTGGGTTGCGAAATTCGCAAACGAAGCGTGTTCTCTCGGAAGCAGTACTTTTATCCGGATCTGCCAAAGGGATATCAGATCTCGCAGTTCGACCTCCCGATCTGCGAACATGGCAAAGTTGAATATCTTTTGGACGGTGTGAAGAAGACGGTTTCCATCACGCGGGCGCATATGGAAGAAGATGCGGGCAAATCCACGCACCACGGTGAATACTCGCTCATCAACTTGAACCGCGCCGGCACGCCGCTCTTGGAAATCGTTTCGGGTCCTGACATTCGCAGCCCAGGTGAGGCGGCGGAGTATGCTCGCACGGTCCACAAGATCCTTCGTTACCTCGATGTTTGTGATGGAAACTTGGAAGAGGGCTCGTTCCGCTGCGACTGCAACGTCAGCGTTAGGAAAAAGGGCGAAAAAGAATTCCGCACTCGCGTCGAAATCAAGAATATCAACTCGTTCCGCTTTGTGGAAAAAGCGGTGGAGTACGAGATTCTTCGCCAGATTGACTGTTACGAAACGGGCGAGAAGATTCATCAAGAAACTCGACTTTACGATCCCGACAAAAACCGCACGTTCACGATGCGCTCGAAAGAAGAGGCGCACGACTATCGTTACTTCCCAGATCCTGATCTTTTGCCGGTCGAGCTGGAAGACGGTTTCATTGCGGGAATTCGTGCGTCACTTCCGGAGCTTCCGCTGAAGCGCGCCGAGCGCTTTCAGCAAGAGTACAAGATTCCGGAATACGATTCGATGGTTCTCACGCAAGAGCGCGAAGTCGCAGACTTCTACGAGTCGGTCGTCAAAGCCTCGGGCGGAAACGGCAAGGCCGCATCGAACTGGGTGATGACGGACCTCATGCGTGAACTCAACGATTCAAAAAAGACGGTTCAGCAGAGTCCAATCTCGGCCGAGAATCTTGGTAAGATGATTGCGCTGATCGACAAAGGGACGATTTCGGGGAAAATCGCAAAAACGGTTTTCTCAGAAATGTGGTCCTCAGGAA
>CAKQVW010000002.1 GCA_934277865.1 uncultured Pseudobdellovibrionaceae bacterium
TCGTGCGGACCGTGCCCGGACAAGACAGCAGGCAGACACAAATAGCTTTCTCTCGTCACTTACGAACTTATCGGCTTCAGACGCTCAACTAATTGATGCTTTAATAAGAGATGGAGTACTCAAAGCACAAGATGGTTGGATAAGGTTCTCACATGATCTCTATGGTGATTGGATTCGGCAACGTTTTCTACTCTCACAACGGCAGAAGACTCTTCAAGAAATTGTCCAACGTAAAAACAACATCTATTGGCATCAAGCAATCAGACTGGCATCGCTCGAAATCTTAGAAACAGACGGATTCGATAGCTGGAAAAAGGATGTTACATCGCTCAAAGAGAGTGGTGACGATGTTCTGGTCGATCTCTTTCTCGACATTGCCATCACATCTCTAAATCAAGGTTCGATTCTCGTAACCATCAAGGAATTGCTCTTCTCTGATAACCTGAAAGTGCTCCATAGATTTTTAGAAAGGTTTTTGGCCTACGCTACTGCTCCAAATCCTCAAGTGATGAGCATGCGTACGGAGCTCGATTTGGACGAGCTGGCGGCTGCTCAAATTAACAGAGTCCCCTTATATGCCTATTGGCCAAGTCTCCTAAATTTTCTTGCCAAGAATATTGAAGACGCTGGCGGCGGCAGAGCCCAGATGGCTCAAGTAGCTGAGAAGTGGCTAACGTTTACTCCCAATGATTTTCCCTTTCGTGAAGACGCAGCCAAAATTATATTTGCATCAGCGAAATGGATTTTTGAATTTAAGAGAGGCCCTGGGCACAGCTATGTTCGGGACGAGGTTGATAAGAAATGTTACCAGGCACTTTTGGCTGCCTATCCCGATCTGCCAAACGAAGTCGAGGATCTTTGCTTGAAACTCATCGGGCTACGCGACGACGGCATCGAGCATCCCGAGGTGCCAGTTGTACCATCAAAGTCAAAAGCGCCGCCTCCTATCATGCCAATCGTAACTCGCAGAAGGATAGAAAAAAAGGTTCTACCCAATGGCCCCGAGTTCGAGAGAGATCGGGAGTTTCAAAAAGTCTGCTTGAGTTCTCAGAATTTCCTATACATCGCAAAATACAACCCGTCTCTCGCAGCGAAACTTCTTCTTGCTGCAATTATTGAGGAGCCGCAAGAATACGAGGATATTTTTGATGACGGCTGGCGGATGGATGAACGTCTCGGCACGGCTTATACTCAGCAGTTCTATCCACCTCTTTATTCGAGCGGACCGTTTCTGAATTTCTTTCGGGCGGCTCCACAGGAAGCATTAGGTGCCTTGATCCAACTTGTGTCTCTTGTAACGGACCGATGGGCGGAGAGAGAAAAGAAAAGGCAGCATGAAGTGTTCGGATTTGAAATCGAAATAAACGGTATCAAGAAATTCTGGCGAGGCGATCCTCAGGTATTTCTTTGGGCGATGGATCTGGCAAATTGCCCAGACGTAGTGGTGGCGTTTTTAATGGCATTCGAAAAGTGGATGTACGAAAAAATTGATGTCAAAGAGAATGTCGATCCTTGGATTGATCAAATCATTCAGAAGAGTGACTCACTAGCTTTCATCGGTGTGTTGGTCTCAGTCGCTAAATATAGTCCGAAGTTATTGTTAGAGAAGCTGCGCAGTCTTTTGACCTTGCCTTACGTAATCTGGTGGGATCAGCAATTTTTGCTACAGAATCGCGCCGGCATGGTTTCGATGATCTCTTGGTCTGGCCAAGGCCCCTATATGGCGAACCTGGCCCTTAAGTGGTTTGGGATGGATCACCGTAAAACTTCAATGAAGCAATGGGCGATCCACTTTCTTCTAAATGTTCCGGATATGAGAGAATCTTTTGCTCTCGCGCGATCTGCCTGGGAGCGGGAAGTAAAAGATCAGCCAGATGCCTCGCTAGAGGCTCTAGCGTGCAAGTTCAATCCTGCAAATTATCAGGTCGGCCAACTCGCGGACGGAACTCAAGTGTGGAACTATTCTGCTCCTCCTGAATTTATTGAGAAGCACAAAGAGCGATTTGAAAAAAATGACGCTCACATGAGCCTTCTCGCGTTTCCAATGAATATTAACAAAGTTCTCGACGCGCATTCGTTTTCAGAAGCGGAATTTTCTCAGTTGGCAAAAACATCTGAACACATCGCTAAGACCATGACCGGCGAATCTGAAGATCCGATTCTTACTGCACCCAAGGATTGCCAACTGGCGATAGATGGATTGAAGCTGGTTGCAGCGAAAAGAAAGATTGTTTCATTTGATGAGCGGACGTTGGACACGGCAAAGGAAAATATAGCCAAGGCACTCCGAGAGCTTTGGGCTGATCCAGGTGTAGCGGGTTATCCGTATGATCGCTCAGGCCAAAAATATGATACCATTTTGGCTAAAGTAATCGGCCAACTTGCTGTAGGCGCTGAGAGCGATCCCTGGGTCAGAACGCAGGTAGCCCATTTGATTTGCGGTCCTCGATCAGTTTCTGTGTCCGCATTAATTTCCAGCATTGCCTCTGCAAAGGCTAACCACTCTTTCATTTTAGAAATCCTAGCGCTTGTATTCAACTACTCGAAAATTCGAACGGCTTGGCATGATGTAGATCGAACCGTTAGATATTCCAGACATGAGCGCAAGCAGTCCAAAATTAAGTCTTTCTTATCCAAGAATGACTTCATCAGGCTCAAAGTTTTTCGTGAGTATACACTTGAAGATCGAAAACAATTATTTGAATTAGAAGTGTCGAACTTAATGGCCAGATTCATCGCCGCGTCTATGCCGCCAGCATGGCCATCTTGGGATTTTGATCCTCACGCTTTTTTGTTCGCAAAAGATTTGGAGCTTCCTAGTGCAGGGAAAAATCTAATAAGTTTTGAAAGTTTCACGCAGGCCGCCGCTGGACTTCCACCTATGGAGCAATGGGACGACAATTTAAAAAAGGGGTGGGTCGAATTTTGTTCCACTGGCTTAGATCAAATTTCAAAGCGTTTGGTTGAAGCGATAAAAGAAGATGGTGATGCGAAAGGTACGCCATATCAACAGGACAACTGGATGATTAACGCCTTCGCTGTAACTTACTTCCTGCGAAACGACGCGAGACTTGATAAGTCTTTGAAAATATTTTTGGAAGTTGGCGCAGACGGACACTACTGGTTGGATGATTTCGGAAGAGACTTCTTTAGAATGGGTCTCAAAGATCCTAGTACCTGGGAAGCCTTCAAAACTAAACTTGAAAAAATATTTGAGATGGCACTTTCCATTGAGAAGCTGAAACCGAGCAGGCGCTCTTGGGACGCCGACGAAATTTGGTGTTCGCTGGTGGGCCTTGACGACATTACCATTCAGTTCTTACCGGCTGAGGTGAAGCCGTTAGTAACAGATCTCTTTCCTCTATATGAGAGCTTGATGAAAGCTAGGACCGGTTCAGATAAATGTCTCAGCCGATTTATTTCCCTGTTATGTAAAGAAGCAGCAATGAGTATCCGGATGAAAGGGCTTTCAATTGTGGCTTCCGAACTTAAGGGAATTGATTATTCGGATTATCGTCAAGGACACTTCATCTCAACGTATTCCTATTTCCTGGCTACCTTATGGCGCGAGAATTTAACTGAATTGCGAAATGATAAAAATGCTTTGGCCAATTTCCAACAGATTTTGAACGGACTGATTTCAGTACAAGATCCGCGCGCTTTAGAGTTGGCAGCTCAAGTGAGTGCGACTCGCCGTTAGAAGCTCGTTAAACCTAGACCTTAACTTGGATATGGCTTCAAAGGCCCGTACCACCGCGAGACTTGCGCAGTGGCACGGGATACAAGATCAGGTTACTATTTGCGCTCCGGCCAAATTTTTTCTTTTGGATTCCATGGGTTGGAATTCAAAAGCTCTAAATATTTAATACGACGCTGTGACCGGCCCGCCGAAGTTAGGTCGAAACTTTGAGTGGCGCTTCGACTGCCCCCGACCTTCGATTCGTTACGTTCTTCTTCAGTATTCAACTCAAGTATAAGCTCAGACTCTCGTTGAATCTCACCATCGAAGGTCAGCGAGCATACTGACGTGATATTGCCAGCCAATGGATTATTGGTGTTAGGGTCGCCCCAGCTATACTCATTCACTGTCAATTTCGTACTGTCATCGAACTTAGACAGAAATTCTCTGAGCTCGCCGGTAGTCTGAAATTTTGCAATAATCGGCTTTTCCGCACTCGAATGTGCAGGCACTTTAGCGACCGATGAAACTTCATCAGGGGCATTGGATGACATCGCCGATGCCGTATTCCAATCCTTAAATCCAAAGACCTTGGCGAGCACTTCGAGCGAATGCCCATGTGGCAAATCGATATTGTGCTTTTCACGCAGTACTTGGCGAAGAAATTTCGCGCGCTCTTTAACTTGTTCTTTTGACGGTTCTCTCACGGATACTCCCTTTTTTCGGACTTCGCGTTCTTTTGGTCGCCTTAAAGGACAGTCCTAAAAAGTTAGTATTGAAAAAACCTTTTATGATTGTGCGGGAAATTCACCTTAGCTTTTCAGCCGCGACCGGCAGGCTTCCCCAAGCCTGTGCATAATTTTAGCAATGACTCAGATCTACGGTCAATTAATTCAAACATAGACCGGCATAGTGTCATCCTAGCGGAATCACCGGAATCTCTTAGCTTCCTCCGGAAAAACCGATATCGGCTTCCAATCAATCTTTACAGCTTGAAGAGACGCTCGCTGTAGTTTTGCACGACACTGCCCCGAACGGCAGTTGAGATCCTTCAAGGAAAATCCAAAATCCAAAAGTGCGGCCGCGATTAAAATCTTGATAATGATGTCGTTCATATTTCCTCCTACTTTGCCAATGCTTTAATGACACTTGCCGCGGACAAAAGAGCCTGTTCATCTAGGCGATCAAGCAGCGCCACGATTTCTGCAATCACTTCATCGGCCATCACATTGCCTCTTACGATTTTTTCGAAATCTTCCCGCTTATATTTGAGTGAGCGCAAAATCAGATCGATTTTGCCTTCTGTTAAATCCGAGCGTCCTGCTTCGATCAGTCCGAAAGTACATCTTCTAAATCCACACAAGGCGGATGCCTTGTATTGGGATATTCCACGCCGTTTGCGCAAAATGCGGATGGCGCGTACTTCTTTGGTGACGACTTTATAGAGATTGCGTCTCGGCTTACGAGACATGGTCCGTTCAAGATTGTAGGCATCGATTTGAGCGAGCGCCTTCTCGGGCGAACCATTGAGCAGGCCGAATTCGGCCCAAGTCATACCCATTTTCTCAACGATGCCTTTGATACGATCTTCAGAAAAATTGCATCGACCGTTTTCGAGCTGCTCGAGAGCTCTGATCGAGCAGGCACATTTCTCTGCGGCCTGGCGTCTGTTTAGACCGAGCGATAGGCGAGCGGCTTTCAGCGCCAGCACGGTCTTCGTGATCTTTTTGACGGATGAACGTCGAACGACTTCTTCTTGCATTTGCGGACTCCTTTCAAGAGTGGTTTGCAAGAAGCAGCTTGTTCGTTTTAAAAAATCCGGAAGTGGAACTACAGCGGGCCTGCTCAAAAATAGCGATTTTTGCCAGGCACCTAGTATGAGTGACTTTCAATACTTACGGTTCATCGGCTACTCAAAAAATAGCAAACTTTGCCGAAGGCACGAAAAGCCAAACACAAGCCATTCATAAGCCAATTTGAGGCTGTGAACGGCAGTTCTAGGCAGGTTTCAAAAGTTGAACCTGATCCCCTTTGAGGTCTCTAAGGCTTTAAATTGTTTTTGCTTTTTAAATTCGCTTCGCGAAGCCAAGTCCCCAAGGTCGGGAAATTGGAGGTGGTAGAGGGACCTGCACCGTGATTTGAAAAAGACAAAAGAAACAAGCCCTTGCGAGAATCGCAAGAAATCTGTGGACCACTTGTGGACCGTTTCTCGCGAGAAACTCGCCGGCTCCCAGTGGCACTTTGATGCGCTCCGAAGGTCGTCATCTGGCACCGCCAAAGGACTTCTTCATGAACGCTTGCTTCACCTCGAGGCTGATCTGACTAACGTAGACCCGCTCGTAGACATCGAGGCTCATGTCCATTATCTCACATGCAACCTTTGGTGGCCAGCCGAGTTCCGCTGTCATTGTCGCGAAGGTTTTTCGGCAATCGTGGTAACGCGCCTCGTATGGCCCGATGTCTTCGATTTTTGCGATCTCTCGCGTCCGGTACCACGTCTTTTCGAATACACCATGAGAAAGCGTCTTCGTCGGGTCATTAGGCGCCGGAAACAACCACTTTGAGTTTAGATGTTCGTTCGCCTCAATCTGGAACACGAGAGCTTCACGCGCCTCGTCGACAAGCGGAACGTCGCGCCAGTGGTGATTCTTGAAGGACCACACCTTCAAACTCCCATTCTTGAAGTCAACTTTCGATTTCTCGAGTCTCGATAGTTCGCTGTAGCGAACGCCTCCAAGAAGCCCGATCGCCAAAAACGCGCGCGATCGCGCGGCGAGGATCTTTCTCTGGCGTGATGGCTCTGTGCCGTCAGACGTCTTTAATATCTCTTTCCATGCATCGAGCAACCTGCGTTGCTCATCTTTAGTGTAAACTCGGCCCGCCTTTTGGTATCGAGTCGCCTTCTTGACGATCTCATCGATGTCTTCAAGAGGAGAAATGTCCGGGAACTTTTTAAAAAAGCCGCGGTTCACACCAAATGTGAGTAGCATTTTGAGGAAGTCGAAAGTCTTCTCGAAGAGCTTGTCGCCGCGGTTCTCTAGGTACCATGCCTTGTATTGCACGATCGCGACGTCATTTACTCGGTCAGCTGTCATGTACGGCGGCCGCGGGATTGAAGTTGGATAGTGCGCGCGATCCTGTGCCAGCTCGGACGGATTCTCTGGTGGAACACCCCAGAAGCCACGAAGTCCATGCTTCCAGTTCTTTTGATAATTTCTTATCGTGCCCGGCGACTTGCCCACAGTTTTCTCTGAGAAAAGAATCTGCCAAACAGAATCCACGCTCGGATTCGTCACGCCTGAGACATGAAGATCAAGCTCAACACCAGTTTTCCCAGTTCGTACGCCTTCGAGATGTTCGTCGACGACACGTCTTGCGGCCGTGATGCCTTCGCAAATTCCGGTCTTCTTGTTGAGCTTCCCCTCGATACCCGTTCGGATTTTCAAGCGGCGACCATTGAATGTCGTTCTGAATACGAGCTGACCTGTGGCCGGCACGATGTACCACCCTGGATAGTTCGTAAGTCTCACGAGGTCGCGGCTTGAATCTTTACTCATCCAGCTCTCTTCTTCTTCACCAGCTTCTTGGCGCGAAAGTGTTCCCAGTCCGACCAATAGATTCTTGTCACACCAAGATCGTATGCCGGGAGCTCACGACTATTGATCGCATCTCGAACAAATTTCGAAGCGACTCCTGCGCGCTCGCAGAGCTGGCTCACTGTCAGGCATTCGTTCTCTTGGTGATTCTTCTTTCTTGCCACGTTTCCTCCAAACTCTACTAAATGCTACTAAGATTAGTAGGAAGCGCCCGTTGCCTCAGTTTGTTTCTGTTCCAGTATTCAAAGCTTCAGCGCGTCTCGCTCTACTCGGTCAAACTTCTTTCAACACTCTCAGGAGATCGCTCTTCGCTTTGAGCAACAGTGCGATCTCCCGCGCACACTGAACTGCTTGTTCTGTTCTTTCGGGGACGATACGGACGTTGTCCTTGATGTCGAGAATCGAACTCATGTGAGAGTGCAATGCGCTCGCCGAGTCGTGCGCTAACTGCGCTGATTTCAACACGGCCGGCCTCAAGGTCTCGGATAAGGTTTGCGAGTCCGCGTCCAGGGTTTCTACGGAGACGGCCTTCATAGATGTTTGCAAGACGCTTGGCGCGATTTCGACGGTAATATTCTCTTTGACGGGCGTTAATCTCATCTCGCCTCGCCGCTCGCGCCATTGCTTTTCTTCTTCGATCTCTTTCTCTGCGTTTCTCAAGATCTCGTTCATATTGCTCTCGCCCCCTCGCCCTCTCTGCGTCTGCATTCTTGTGATATTTTTCGCGCGCCTTAGCTCTCACTGCCTCAAGGTTCTCTAGGCGTCTTCTTCGTGCGCGTTCGTTTGCTCGTCGCTTTCGTTCTTCTGGAGAGATCGCCATTGCTTGTTCCGAAAAATCGGCCTGTTCTGGGTTGCTCCAGGCCATCCACGAGTGTCATTGCGCCCATAGACCGTCGTCTCGCTTCGCAACCAAGATAGGAGTAATATGCATCTCGCTCCTACCGCCTCTCCGTTTCATAAACTACGCCCGCTGACCAGCCGGCGGTCTCGAATCCACCGGTCCGCCGGTACTACGAGATTCAACTGGTGCCGCTGCTTCGAGAACCTCAATCTGCTGTTCGTCGAACCAACGCTCGTCGACAAACTTGCCGTCTTTATCCATCGGCGGTTGAATCGAAATCCGAACGCAGCCATTCAAAAACACGCTTCGGCAAACTGCGACACCCTGAAACCCAGAAATCTTGTCTTTCACCAAACTACCAAGCTGAATCACTCTAACACCCTCCTGACTTCATTAACCCACGGGCAGCTGTAGCAACACTCTAGGAGCAAATCATCGCCACCCGTGGGCCGTTTTCAATTGATCAAATGCCTTAGTGCAAAAGCGCAAAGAACAAGGCCGATCGCCAATCCCATTGAGAACGCCGTCATAGCCTCGCTATGAACGAGGCTCTTGCGCTCGAACGAAAACCGCTTTCTACGTGTCCAAGTCATGTGTGCCATCCTGAAACCTGTAACCTGAGAGTTCCATAGCCGGGCCCTTCCAGTTCGCTACGACTTCCGGGCATTCGTCTCGAAGACGCGCCATGCGTTCACGGATCTTTGCTCGCGCAATGCCGAGATTCATGATCGTCTTATCGAGTTCAAGTAGCACCGAATTCAACCGATCGACTTTCGAATCTGGAGTCTCTGCTATCTCGCGTGCGTTTAGTCGCTCGATCTCGAACGACGTCACTGTGTGGTTGATTGCTTCGAGCGTTTTGTTCAAGCACTCAACGACGGTCGCCGACGCGAGTGCCTTCTGTTCCTCGTACGGTAGCCTTGCCATTCTCGATCCCCCCTCAGAAATCTTAAAAAGTCTGTCACGCCCAGTTTTGGGCAAAAAAATTCCAGCCTACGGAAACCCGTAGGAACTAGGCGTCATTGTTTGCTATGGTCGTCGACTAGGAGACTGCGCCCGAAACTTCTTTTGCCGGGAAAACTACTTCAACCGGCAGATTTAGTGTCTCGGCGAGCTTTTGACGCTGGATTTTACTCGGCACCTTCCCGCGGCGTGCGCGGCCAATGGCATCAGAGGTGAGGCCGCTGGCAACTGCCAATCGGGAAAGACCATCTGGTCGGTGTTCATAGATCCAATTGTCGATCGCTTCTCGGTTTACGCTGAGTCCGTCTTCCATGGGCACAAATAACCACGAAGTTCGTCGCCTTGTCATCATTTATGATGATGAATGCATGGATTTCAATGAGTCAGGGCATAAGTATTGAGAAAAGCTGAGATTTCGATTGGTGAAATTATTCGCAATCGCCGAGTCCAGCTGGGGTTGACCCAGGGCGATGTTGCGACGAGTTCCGCCATTCCACTGAGGACCTACCAGGGAATCGAAACAGGAAAGTCGGAGCCCGGCTTCGGGTCGCTTCGCGCGATTGCAAAGACGCTCAATCTCTCAACCGAAGACCTATGGGGCGAGGTCGGTCCGCCGCGAAAGGTCGCAGCCAGTGCGGTTCACGGGCCCCTCACTGCCGGCGACTGCGCCGCGATCTTGGAGCAATTGGAAAAGGTATCACCTTACAAGCGTGCACTGGCGCTGACGGTTCTGTTTGAAGATCCAACTCTATTCGATTCAGTCGATGTACCCGAAGAGCTTCCCGACTCTCTTCAAGCGCTTTTGAGAGTGCGATAACTGCTCTAGCAAACTTCCGCGATCGTCCGTTCGGCATGCGCCACCCCTCTGTCTTTGAGTATGGCAAGCCCTGGGCCCCGGCCGCATGGGCTTCGTTCACAAAGCCCCCATCTGGGCCGAGCGGCGGATACCTAAGACGCGCTATCTTTTCTCGATAGAACCGCCTGCAGCCAGTGCATCTCAGAAATAATAAGAACTCTTCCGGCCCCCTTGCGGTCTTTGTTGAGGCTCATCGCATCACGTATCTTCGTTCCATATCTGTTAGTTAGCCAATCTGGCGAGCTGTATTTACCCACTACAAGATAGTTAAGATTCTTCACGACAGAATCCTTGATCTGCCCGCCTAACGCCTCAGTAAGGTCGTGACAAAACTGCTTAGAGCCCGCATCGAATTTCCCAGAAAAGCAGAACAGTTTTTTATCAAAGACCACATCCCTTTCATCGTCGAACTGGATCCCAAGCGGCTGACCGGCCAATCCGAAAAACTCACGCAGCTGCAGTTGAAGTCTTTTGGTCGACGCATCGTCAAAACCCCAATCTAGCGCGACCGCTAAGTGCTCACCCAATTCAGCAAATGGGAACTCATTTACAAACTCGGATCTTACGATCTGTTCATACACATGAACCACCTGATCAATATCAAGCTTTTGTCCCCGACACAGAAGATCGAGTTGCGCGAGAAGAGCGACACGATCGCGCCTTAAACGATTGGCTTTCAAAATCCCTATGGGTTCGGCCTTTTTTTTCAGGAGACGCCCCTTGTTGCGCTAACCGGTACGACACGGCCTTTTACCCATAGGCTATCGATATCAACCTGCCCATCCATCGCAACCATCTTTCCCTGCTGAAGAAAACGAACGAATTCCACTTGAGTGGTTTTAAATGACATAAACGGAACGAGTTCGCTTCCAATCGCGCGCCACATAGAAAACACAACTTGGCCGTCACCATTGCTCAACTCATTACGGAAAGCTGGCGTTGCGGACTCAACACGAATCATGAAGCTTACGAATTGGAGTGCAAAACCGAACTGCATGCCTGGAGTTCTCGGCATCACGGAATCGTAGAACGTGTCGCCGGTGCGAAATGCGAACTCGGTGCCTTGGGTGATTACTGGGTAGGCTTTGCCGTTTAGCTTTCGATAGTCGAATCGAATATCTAGCGCAGGTGCGAAAACTTTTGGAACAGCGAACCGCCAGCCGTGCGCGTAACCGTTGCTATTAAAAATCGCGATCGGGATCACGGATCTTTTTGCGTTTACCAAGTTGCTCATGCCATCAAGTCGGCGACCGCGTCTCGCAACTAAATTGCGCGAATGTCCCAGGTTGATAACAGGTTTAAGAATTCACAAAGTCGCGCTATCTCGAGACAAAAGCGAAGGCAGAACGCCCCGGGATGAGACCCGTCTCAAAACTGCACAAATTGTGCAATTCTGCAAATCCAACAGCCTCATCTCAAATTAGTTCTATTTGAGCCAAGAAAATTGCAGTATTTGACAATCGTAATACGGTGTCATACAATGGATATATGAAATTTGAATGGGACGACGTAAAGAACGACAGCAATAAGCAGAAGCACGGAATCGGCTTCGAAGACGTCCTCCCGTTGTTTGAGTCAGGCAACTACGCCATCGAGTTCGACGACGAAAACTCAACTCTTGATGAAGATAGATGGATTGCACGTGGCGCAATCTCCGGCGTTGGACGTGTCGTAGTTGTCTTCATAGAAATCATTGATGGCGAGACAATTCGAATCATCTCTGCGAGAAAAGGTGAATAAATATGAAACTTAAAGAAGCAATGAAAGAAGCAAAGCGAACGAAGAGACCCCAACGGGTTGATGAACCGGAGCACGCCGGCGATACGAAAGTGCTTGTCTCGGCACGCCTCGATCTTGACGTTCTCAACCAGCTAAAGGCACGCGCCGAAGCGGAGAGAATTCCCTACAGCACGCTTATCAATTCGATCTTGAAGCGCCACCTTGATTTGTATCGGCTAGGGGTCGAACTCGATCTAGAGGCCCGAGTTAGCCGCCTTGAGAAAGAACTCAAGATCGGCTGATCTCAGCCTTCGGTATCGGCAAGGGCCTCGCGGAGCTTGATCGCCGCGGGGCCAGTAGGTTTGAAGCGCTCGAGCGCGAATCGTATCGCCTGGCGAAGATGCTTACGATCGTTGATCAATGCGAGAATTCTTTCAGGCATCGCCTCTTCGTGAAATCGCGAGAGCTCATTGAAGCTTCCATCGCGAGCCAATTCCGCGAGCTCGCGGAGCTCCTCAATCTCTTTTTCTTTCAGCTTGCTCATCAGCGTAATCCCTCGAGTCGCTATCGTCTCTTTGAAGATCGATGATTTGCTGAAGCCGATCAGGCAAAGGTCGTCCTGGGTTCTGTTCCAGGTATTGTGCGACAAGGTAGTTATTGATCAGTCGGATTTTGACGAACGCTCTTCGCCGCGATCTGCGACTCTGCGCCAATAACACCTTGGCGTAGGCGCCCATCAACCCGATGCCGGCCGCGCCGATCGCGCCAATGATCTTAACGATGTCGTCGGCCGTGAGTCCGAAGATCGTTGCTAGCGTTTCTGTCATTCGTCCACCAATTCAAAGTGAACGAGATCCATGAACTTCTCGTCACGAAAATGAAGATCGCCATCCCAGTCGCCACCGAATCGGATCTTGATTCCGAGCTCTTCGGCAACGCGCTTCACGTAACCTGCGAAGTGGTAGAACCGCTCTGTCTCTTCCCAGTTAACCGGATAGGGAGCCACATCGATCGCGCGCGACGGTGAGGAATTGTGTTTTCCTTCGGGCCATTTCTTCTTAGAACGTCCCAATCGAAATGCCTCGTCCTGTCCGGCTTGATCTCGGTGGCCACAGATCACCGTGTGATCGTACCCCTCGAGGACCTTTCGAAAGAGACGCTGAAGGTCCGGATGGCAAGTGGCCAATCGAGTCTCGCTCAGTGCCGAATACTTGGTCATTTCCACACCCCACATCGGTTCAGTTTATCGTTCAGCGCCTCTAGTTCCTCGATCGGAACACACGCCATTTTGTAGACCTGCGGTTCATCGCAGTTGATGGAGTCGCCATTGAATGCGCGGCGAAGTACACACCGCCCGTCGACGTTCTTTACTTGATAGATCGAAGGCCGCCACATCGGCTCAGGTGCAGAGCGTCTGCTGGAGACGCAACCGATAGAAGACAGTGCGAGCATTGTGCAAAACAGAATCAGAATCGCAAACCAGAGATCACTTGGATCGCTGCTCGAATTTTTCTTCCACTCTGATCGCTGCATCGTCTCGCTCCTCATCTGTTTGTCCGAACCTGAATTGATGGACGGCCTTCTTAAGTTCCTCGGACCGCTTCTTGTCCTTCATTCGCTCGAGCGACCGATCGAGCACATCTCGAAAGAAACGCTCGAGCGCGAACAGAAGTGAAACGAGGAACTCTTCGGTCATGCTGCTTTGGAACCTTTCAGCTTCTTGCGAAGTGCATCGATGATGACGTCATCGATCTCGCCCGGAATGAGATTCTTCAGCTTCACCAAAAAACCATCGATGTCCTGCTTCACCTCGAGCTTGGCTTCTGTGTCGGCACCCGCGTAGTCAACGCGAATGACAACCTTGCCTTCTTCGAGCGCCAGGTCGTACTTGGCTTCTGGACCGACCGAACCTTCTTGAATATTCATAGGCCTCCTTTGGTTGGGGTTCGCTAGAATTGAAGACTTGTGATCGCGACGTTGTTGATGGTGACCGAGGTACCGCCAAACATCTGCACTTGAAAAGTCACCGTCTTTGCGCCTGCCGATGCTAGTGTGATTGAACCCATAAGATGGGGATCAAAGCTGCCAGTTCCATTGCTTAGTTGTCGTTGCGCAACTACTTCGCCATCAACTACAAGCCGACCTTCGACGATCCCGGTACCGGACATTGAAGTCGAACACATCGAACCGGCCCACCCGGTCTGAACCCAAAAGAGAGTCCTTCTTGCATTCCAAAATGATGAGCCAGCATAAGTGCAGACTGTTTGCCACCCGAGGCCGGCGGACACAGTAGTGCTATTGCCGACACCGCTTGCCGGAAGCACTGGCGCCAGCTTTGTGCGAGGAATCTGTGTTCCTCCCGAAATATGAGACTCGAGCAAAGTGCCAAATTCGACCTTTGCGCCCGTCACCGCCTGATCTTCTATCTCGTTTGTGCCTACAATGGTTTTTGATGCGTCCATTTCATTGCCTCACGTCTTGTTAAAATCAATTCGCACAAGAAGACCGCGCGGGGTTCCGCCCTGTTTAGCAGTCAACAGTAGCCGCAAGAAATCACCTGCGAGAAGGTTCACCAAACTTAAGTTCAATATACCATTCGAGCTTATCGCTAGCGCACCGTCTGCGTGGTTCACTTTCGGTTTTGTGTTGAAGACGCTGGTCCAAGCGCCGACACCTCTCTTGAACTGAATATCGATCTCGGTGTCACCGCTCGAGCCAGCGTTTTCACAGATCAGGAAAACCCCAGTGAGGGTCAGGTTGAAATTGATTGTCGTAAGCAATGTTTGCGCATTTAGAGGTACACTTGCATAGTTGCCGTTTATCCTAAGGGTAATCGGTGGATAGACCGTGTTACTCCCGCCCTCTAGGCTCGTCGTTCGTTCGTCGAGCTCCGACAAGTTCGTGCGAACCTTTTGAAGCATCTCGGTCTTCACCGACTTCCCAGGCAAGACCTCATTCAAATTCAACGGAGTAAAGGCCATCGTTCACCTCACCAAATCAGGAACCGCTCGAGCGACTCTTCGTCGTCATTGACGAGGTCATTCGAGTCAGAAATAAATCCGGTCGCTATTCGGCGATCGGCATTGGAATCCAAGTAGTCAGGTCCATTCGTGTCGACAAAGCAGGCGCGAGAAAAACCGCCACTAAGATCAACACATGAGATCGAGATCTCACCGTCGAGTCCCTTTGCAACCCCTTGAACCAGCACGAGAAGACGCTGGGACTCACCGCCCAGGCGCCGAGGGATCTTCGAATGATCGACCTCGATGATGTCCCCGATGCTTGGCGCTTGGATCCCCTTGGCGCGAATCGCGAGCTCGCCCATCGCGCGATCGTGGAAAAACGCTGTTCGCATTGCCAAAACTGCTGCGTCGTCTTGGTTCACCAGCACCGAATTGATGGTTCTGGTCTTCAGGGTCTTGAGAATGTGCTTCGCGTGTTCGCTTTCCGCGGTGACGGAGGCGCGATACTCGGCGCCAATTTCCTCATGAAGCTCTCTGTGTGCGTAGGTCACGACTGTCGAGAGAGCCATCTCCTTGTTTGTCGATGAGTATGCGACCTCGAGGACGTCTGTTTCTGAAAGTCGAAGACGGTCAACGTCGGCCCGCGGCTCCAGGAAGCGGAACCCGAAACGGAACTCCGAGGTTTGGAATACCATTCCGAAGGTGGAGACGTTTACTCGATTGATGAGCTCGCGGAATGTCGGAAGCTTCTTGTCGGTGCTCAACTCTGGAACCGCTAGGGCAAGTTGAGTTGAGCTTTCTTCGAAGGCACCGATGTCGTCTTCGGCCGCACCGGCGTCCGTGATCAACGTGCGAACGATCGCGCCAGGGGTTTGCAATAGCACCCCCCCGGGGGTTCCATCATCTGTTCTGCCTAGTGTCTCGAGCGTGATCGTCGACTCGTCCCAGAAGCAGTCTGTCTTGTACTGCACGATTGCGCCGCTGCTATATGTGCTCGCCGTTCGAAGCGTCATCGATTCATCTGAATCGACTGACATGACTTCGAAGAATGCGAGCTGGCCTTTGGCGCGGACCAAGTACCCAGGCTTCACCCACGACTTGAACGATGTGCCTACACCAGTGACGGTTCTCGAGCCGTTAGAGAACGTCGCTGTCTCTGCGCCCTCCCGCACCGGACCTGCATTCCACTCTGCAGTCTCTTCGAGCGTGAGCATGGCGGTCTCAGGGTCAAAGGCGTAGTCTCGATGAGGCTCGAGAAAGACACCGTCGATCTTTACGTTCTGTATCGCCATCCGGCGAACTGTCGTGCCAGCCGGGGGCGCCGTTGGAAGCGATGTCGCCAATCTGATCGTGACCTCATTGATGATCTTCCCGACGCGAGCGTTCAGTGTGCCGATGCGAACCACGTCGCCGGCAAACATATCTCGCGTCGATTGGACGAAGATCATGCTGACAGTGCTACCGGCCAGAGTCGTGGTAGTTGGGTCACGCAAGACGTGAGATGCGACCTTCCAGAAGCGATTCATCCACCGCCGCGGACTCTCGGGCGCGACTTCAATTGCTCCAGTGAAAGACTCGCCAATCCACGGCTCCGTGAAAACGATAGTGTCTGCGTCAGAGACTTCAGCCAGCGTCATCTCAACGGCATTGATTCGGACCTTGTCGCCTGGCGAAAGGTACTTCAGCGCATTGGCATCTATGTCACACTCATCGTCGTCTTGTGTGACCGTACAGTCACCAGGCAGAAGGTAGTACCCGCCTCGCTTAGCATCGACATTGAGAGGTACGAAGCCGGCAACGCGTCCGAAGATCATGCGAACCAAGGTGTCGTCGTCGCTCTCCGAGATCTTCTCGAATCCCAATTGCGAGAGGAACGGTAGCGACAAAGATCCGCGAAGATCCGCCATAAGGTTTTGAACTTTGAATTGAACGCTTCCACGGTTCCAAGACTTCGTTTCGACGCGGCCTTTGAAGATGCGCGTACGGCCGCCAGAGCTGTCTTCCTCGAAGAGCTCCACGAGCTGGTTCTCGAAAAAGTACCGGTCGAAGTTCTCAACCCACCAGTCAGTGCGAAAGAAGTTGATCGTGCCGCTCGAGTCGATCGCCAACGTGCTTTGCGCCACGATGTCTAGCTCGGTACCGAATGCCGAGATCGAAGCAAGCGAAGGCTCGTAGTACACGACTGGCCCGCCGGCGAGATCCGCGGCCGCCTCAGTCGGTGCGATCGCGAAGTGAAATGATCTAACGACGGCCGTGAACCTGGAGTTTGGATTCTCAGGAGTGACGATCGTAAGAACTCGAGTGCGCGCATTGAGGTCAAATGCGATCGCGACGCCATCTATCTCGACAGCGCGCACGTACTCGAGCCGCGGGAGAGTCTTCGTCCAAACGTCGCCAGGCGCACTAACCCACCCAACTTCGCGTTTCGCGGCGTTGAGTATGCAGAGCGTGTTAACTACTTTCATTCCCCTAGCTACCTCGGTCCTATGCACATCATCTCGATATACCCATCCTGAGCGGACCCGGTGGGGGTATATGTTCGGACGGTGGAACTTGAAGTCGTGGAATTATAGGCGGAACAGTGTCCGTCGAGTGAGCCTACTGTCGAACAAGTGCAAACCGGCGTTCCTGAAAAAGTTCCCGCATTAAAGTTGGCTTGGTATCCGCCAGTGCCTGAACGCGTGATGCTCGTAAAGTCACCGGACTGCGCTCCGATAGTGCAAGGGTTGGACGAGCAAACCGACTTAACACTGGCCCAAATCATTCTCGCACCATTAGCTACCGAGCTACTCACGCTGTTCGCGAGGATGGCTGTCGTGTAGCCAAAATGCTCTGTGACCTTGATGTAACCCGAACCGCCAGCTCCACCGTTACGAGTACCTGTACCCGCTGCGCCTGCGGCTCCGACCGTGTATGAAGCAGAACCACTCGGTGCTACACGATGCCATGTGATGTCTGCACCGGCGGAACCGCCTGCGCCAGCGTAGTATGCACCAGCATCAGCGGCGCCACCCGCGCCACCCGAGCCAGTGTTTGCTTGGGCCGCCGCGCCTGAAGCTTCGTATAAACCAAGCCCAGCTCCCCCAAGACGTGATTGAGCGCCATCACCACCCTGAGTATGGAGCGACCCTACGCTACCGTCTGTCACTGTACCAGCGGAACCACGGGCGCCACCACGACACATGAATGTCTCATTTGTGGTACAGGGTACCGCTGTGGCTGCTCCTGGGATTCCAGCGCCAACTGATGATCCGCCGCCACCCGCGCCACCTGGCGCGTTCACGCCGTCAAAGGTAGTAGTTCCACCTGTGCCACCTGCTGTGGATGCAGCGCCCGCCCCACCACCGCCGCCGCCACCGCCGATGATCTCGATGGTCGCGTAAGTGACCCCGTTCGACCACGTGTGCGTTCCGCTGCCAGAGAGGTAGTTCGTAACTTTTGGTGCGCGCTGCTGCTCAGGCGTCACGCACTGAGAGGCTGTCCAGCCTACGATTGGGACTCCCGAGAGTTCCACGTCAATCCAATCTCCAGAAACAAACGCGAAGGGGGCAACTTGAGTTACTGCAACGGCCTGCCCTGCGCTTTCGTATTGCACGATTACTGAGGTAGTCGTGTACGCGGCGGACAAACCTACATAGGAGCCTACAGATGAATCAGCAAGTCTAGATGACTGAAACGGTCTGTAGTTTGAGATGTTGCCGCCTGGAATCTTATTAACGTCAATCACGTGACCCGACGGTAGGCCGAGTGTCGGCGTGGACCACGTACCAGGAGAACCAGTAAACAGGATTCTAAACTTATAACTGGCGGTGTCCCCGTTTCGTTTCCAGAATCCAGCAACCGTGTAATTGGTTAAAGTTCCTGATAGCGATGAAACACTGGGCGTAAAGCTTACCAACGGCGTATCAACACCGCACTGTGCGACTGTTCGAGCGTAACCCGCATAACCGCTATCAAGTTGAATCGCAGGTTCGTTGGACGCAACAGACCTCAAGCACACCCGAGCTTGGTTACTGGCCGCTGCGGTACATGGGAACTCAACGTCGTGGCGCCACGCGGCTGTGCTTGAAACTACGTCCTCAATAGCCAGGTCTTTCGACCCATCCTTTGCCACGATTTTGTGCGTGGCTGTTCCGCTCGGAACTTTGTAGGTCAGCGAGACCGCGCAGTTTCCGCTCTCTGGGACTTTCACCAACGCCGAGCAAACCTCTTGATCGCTCGATGTCGAGTCCCAAACAGCAAATTGCTTTGAGCCAGGAATAAATTGCGAGGCCGCATTGGAGTTTATCGTCAAGGCTGGCGAACCACTCCACTTAACGGTACCCGACTCAAACCCAGGGTTTTGATCGGCGAGCGCATTGACGTGACTCAGCTCCTGCCGGTCGTACGCCGTTAGTGCCGCCGCTGAAATCGACAGCGTGGCGATCGCATAGGCAGTGATTGCGATTGTCGCTATAGTCCGTCTCATACTTCAGAAACCTCCGTGGAATTCAACAGGATCTTGGCTGTGTCAGTTGAAGTGTCGCCAGAAATCTGGCGACGAAGCTCGACAAGAATGGTGTCCCCTGGCGAAACCGCTTCCCCGTTTATCTCGCCGTCACTCGAAGTAAGATCGAAAGCGAGGATCGTCGGCTTCGATGCTGTTCCGGCGCCAGTGGTGAATGGATCGTTAGTTGACGTCCGCTGGTTTGACGTAGAAGAGATCAGGTCCACGTCGGTTCTGATTAGCGTAGCTAGTGTTTTGAAATTGATGTCGCCAGTTGTTGATGCTGATACAAGCTTAACTCGCATCACCAGCTGCGCACCTGCAGAGTACCCGAGAGGCACATCGACTGCGCAAATTAGCACTTGCTCTAGACCGGCTGCGAATTCCGCAACCTTGCGGCCAAATTCGTAGGAATAAAGTGGCGCGTTTGCTTCTTCAATCCAAGTAATCCCGCCACCAGCTCCACCGCCACCAGACCCGACCGGAATCACCTTGTCCCCGAGATCGAGGATCAGCTTCTTCTGGTCGGTCGCGTAGGTCAGAGAGGCTTCGACTCTATCTAGGCTTTCAATGTTTTCCCTGGTCTCTTTCGGGACTAGCCATACTCTTGAATTAGAGGCTACTCCACCATTGAGAAACTTATTTGTTAGCACCTGAGCGTCGCTCGTTCCAACGATGGCGCCAGAAACTCCATGCGTTGCAGTAGCAGCAGCGTGGAGAGCCAGCGCTGCATCTGATTCCATGATCTTCCACACTGAACCGTCGAAGATATATGTGGCTTGGTTGCCATCGCCGTCGTCGTCAACAAGGGCGACGTCTCCCTCTTCGACCTCCAGCTCGTCTCGTGCGGAAATGTCTGCAACCACGTGCACAGAAGTTATGGCGATCGCAGGAACCTGCTCGATTGGAACTTTCCCGTTCGCATCCAGCGCCGCTAGTCCGTTTGCTTGACCACGCTTTGTCGCAAGCTCCACGATCGCAGCTTGAACATTGATTCCAACCAACCCAGCATCTGGCGAGAACGTGATGTGACTCGCAGGAATACCTGTAAGAGTCGGTTCAAGGGATGAGGTGAAGCCATCTGCGAAATCAAGAATTCTTGCCATATCGAATCACCTTTGAGCTTTCGCCCACATCTCATATCTGAGTGGCGCCAACAAGAGCGCATCCGAATAGTCGTAGTCGGCCGGGTATGTTTTGAAATCGAAGTCCGTGCACCAGCCAACCCAGTTGGTTTCTGAAAACTCGTAATCCTGCGCCTTAAGAACGAGCGAGTAGACCGAGTTTGCCGCGAGCTGTGCTATCAAGCTGAAGCGAATGAGCCCATGAAAGAACTCTCCAGGTATGTCAGACACGAGCACCGGCTCTGATTCCGCAACAAGACCCCGATCGTTTTCAATCGAAAGAATGACCTTCTCGGCCGTGAACAGACTTTGCTTGTGCACATATAGGTGCGGCCGAACGGCTACGATGTTCGTCACCCTATCTGGTGTCTTCATGACCTGGCGGAGCTCGGTGACGAGTTCGTGCACATGCAACTTCATCCTTCCTCCGAAATCGAGAGTCCGCTTCCAAAATTGTCGCGCCACTTGTGACCGATGCCGACCTCAGAAGCCAGGCGTCCGTAGATCGCGCAGAAGCCTGCATTGAACAGAGATTCCATCTCATCAAGCGTTATGAAAACGGTCTCATGCGAGCCGACGCCGGCAAACGCTTCGAGAAGAGCTTCTGTTTCCTCGAGCGTTAGGAGGTCGAATTGGAAGTTTAGAACCTTCTGCTTAGGGAATCTGTTCACGAATCCTTGCAGGGTTTTGTTCCTCTCGACTTCGGATCCATCTAAGACTTTGAAGTCAAATCCGTTCGAAATGAATGTCAGTAGCGCATCCGCTTTTGCAATAATCGGGACTCCGAGCTCCACGAACCCGTGTTGGTTTCGTGGGTCAGTGATCTCGATCTGCCAATAGCGGAAAGAAACGGCCGCGAAGTGGTGCTGCGCGACCTCGTTCTTGTCGTCGAACTCGAGGATCTCTTCAAACGCCGGCGACGCCCACTCGTTCGTGGCGTTCGCCTTGATCTTGATCACAGCCGAATCTGAAAGCTTGTACTTGGCAATGGGCCAGAGCAACACGACGGAATCGATCTCCTCGGAGGTTCGCATATCAAATGTGATTGTTTCCGATGTGTGGATCGCTGGGAGTGCGCCCTCGAATTCGAGACCTGTCCCGCCGGCCGTGAAACCCAATGCTTCCAAGAAAGGTGTGAGCTCTAAAGTGATCTCGTTCTCGGCCGCCAGCGTCCACCGAAATGAAGTCTGACTGTAGGTGACGGCGAAAGTCGGATCGTAGGCTTGGAGCTTGGCCTCGATCTCAGCACGAAGCTCTTCTGTGTTAAAGGCTCCGTCATCGATTTCGATCACTTCAGAATCAACGTTTATAGTAGCATCTACTATAACCCAATGTCCCGAGCTCCTCCATGTCTTAGCCCTGTGCTGGTGCTTCAAATTAGCAACAGGAAAGAATGGGTCTTCCGACGTCGCCATGATGATCGTTTGCGGCGACCTGGAGAGCACAGAATGAATCAGCTTCATGCGATCATCCTTCCTGCGCTCAAACCATCACGGACAACTGCGACAATATTTTTCCCGTCGATCTGAATCACTTGTCCACCGCGAAGGAGCGATGCAATTTCGCTCAGATACGCAAGCGTATTGCCAGCAAGTCCACCGCCGTTGATCTGCGAAAATAGAGCCGACTGCTGTTGCCGATTGAGAATCATTTCTCCAGAGTTGACTCGAGCTGTGACGCGATCGCCGACATAGCTTGAACCAGGAACGATACCACCAGTGGCAAAGGACGGCGCTTGCTGATTGGCGATATTACGAATCTGGATTCCAGTCTGAAGAGCCATTGCGGCGCCGGCGGCAAGGTTTAGTGGAAAGGGACCGCCGGTCGCAAACGCATTCTGGACAGCTTGAAAACCTTTGATCGTAGCTTCTGATAAAGAAAAAGCCTTCGCCATCTCAAAACCTTCACGACCAGCCGACGAGGCGATCGACGATAGGCTGCCAAACAAGTTTGCAGTGTCCGTGATCTTCTGTTCCCTATCCTTTTTCTCTTGTTCCTCTTTCTTCTTATTGATTTCGATAACCTTCTTTGTGAAATCGAGCTGAAGCTGGCTCGACTTATCCTGGTATGCTTGCTCGATATTTAGCAGTGCATCGTGTTTTGCCTGTTCACTGAGTGTCGATTGGCTGACGCGCTCAAGATCGGCTGCCTTGGCTTCTTCTTGGATCTCCCGCTGTCGCTCGACATAAGATGCTTCGCGATCGAGCTTTGCTTGGTAGTTAACTTCATCGCCAGTCAGCTCGATCAAGCCCTGCTCTTCATAAGCTAGCTTCGCGGCCTCAAGCTTTCGCTTATTTATCTCATCGCTTGAGTTCTGCGCGTCGGCGAGCTTTTGCACCCAATCGTTTGTCGATTTGGTTCGAGCCTGTGATTCTTCGTCGATAGCCTGCCGAACCGCGGCTGAGTTGTTTTCAACAGCCTGTCGGTTTTGATCACTTGCTGCCCGTTCGGCATCGTATGCAGCCCGCGCCTCTTGTGCCTTTGCGCGATATGCGGCGGCCTCTGCCTCGAGAGACTTCGCCACGCCGCTCGCGCCAAGCGCGGCACTGGCCTTCGCGGAAAACTCTAAAGTTGCAGCTAGAGCGTTGTAGGCGCTCGCTTTGATCGCATCCCAGTGTCGAACAACCGCGAAAACAGCCGCGCCTGTTGCGGCGATCGCGGCAATCGCGACACCAACAGGACCAGTAATAGCTGTCCAAGCAACTGATGCGGCCGTAGAAAGTGCGGCGAAATTTGCTGTCGCGAAAATTACCTTGGCTGCAACCGCAGTTAAGCCAACAGCGGCTGTCGCAAATCCCATTGCTAAGATCTCAAGGTAATCACCGTTGCGCTTTGCCCATCCGCCAAAACTCTCAAGAGCTTCAGCGGTGGAAGTCAAAATCTTGGCAAATGTACCCATGGCCCCAAGGATCGCTGGGTTCTGAGTTATCAAGCCGCCGATCGCTTCGTACACTTTGTTCGAAGCGTCGGTAATCTTCTTTTGTGAACCTTCAAACGTATTTGCTCGCGCGGCCGCGTGGCCCTGGCGAGCTTCAAGCGTTGCCAAGATCGACTCGAAATTTTGTACCTTCGTTCCGCTGGAGTCGAACTCGATGCCGAGCTTTTGAATTGCCGTCGTGTTTCCGCGCGAGGCTTTCGCCAGCGCCTCGGTCGCTGTTCCAAGATCCACATCATAAGTAGCGGCCAACTCGGTTGCTGCCTGAATCGTACGCTCTATGCCATCTTTATTAAGGCTCGTCATCGACGTAAGAAGAGCCGTGTTTTCAAGTACGGCTCCGCCGGTGTAAAGAGTCGTGGCCTCGATCTGGTCGGCGAGATCCTGAAAGGATTTTGAAGTCTCGGCTGAATACAAGCCGTTTTTAGAAAGCGCTACGTTGAGCGCGTTAATCTCTCGTTCAGCACTGGAGGCTTCTTCGATAGCCTTTGTGTAGAGCTGACTCATCTGCTCACGCAAAAAGCCAACTGCATTACTGGCGGCGTTCGCCATTAAATTTCCGGCGAAAGATGACCAGGTTTTGTCCGACTTCAAAACTTTTTCATTGAAGCTTTGAAGAGCGGCCTGCGCCTGATCTGTAATGACGTCTAGTGAAACCTTGACGGAACTACGAGCGGACACGTATTGCCTCTTGTTTCCTAATTTCTTTGGCGCGATCTTCGGCAGAAAGCGCTTCAATCAACTTTAAAATCTCGACAGTTCGCGCTGGCTGGGAATCTAGTGATCCCGCGTGCGGGTAAACTCTCCTCGCCTCAAAATCCCTGAAGGCTTCCATGTAAAAGTGGAAGCATGGAAACTCGTCGAAGCGTTCCCAATCAACTTTGAAAGTGAAAACGCCAAGAACGGTAACCGGTTGGAAATTGGCTCGAACATGCTCATCAAAAGCCTTCAACTGCTCTTCGCTATACCGCGTGCGGTCGATCTGCCTTTTGGCAGGTGACGAACGGCGCTTCCACGAAGCGATGATCTGAATCATTTCCAGAGCCGACAGCGAAGACATAGCGCCCACTTTTTGGGACAAATACTCCGCTACTGGTGGACCGATTACGGACTGTTCGTCGTCTCTTTTTTTTTCTCGACCAGGAACACTCCGTCAGGGAGACCTCGCGGGATTCCCTGAAGAAAGCTCGCGATGTGATTCATAACCGGTTCAGTCACAGACATGTTTAACAACACGTCTAAACTTTCCCAAGAAAGTCGTCCGTCTTCGTCGAATGATGGTCGCCAAGGCTTGCCGTCTTCGTCTTCAAAGCCATTCACGTCTTTAATTGCATAGCGAAGCGTTTCGAAATTCGTTTTGAACGCCTCTTGCGGGTCCTTTAAAGCCGATGCTTTCCCCATCTTAGTCAAAATCTCGGACTTTTCTGGGAATGTAAGTGGCGAAACGACGAACTCAATCTCGTCAATTTTCAGAGTAATTCGTTCGCCAGGCTTGTAAATCCGCATCGATGCCTCATCTAAGGTGAAAAAGGGCAGCTGTTCTCAGCCACCGAGCGCTCACTCTTTAATTGCCGAGCGCTAGCAACCCCGATTCGTGGGCTCGTTTCTAAATCAAATGAAAGTCATGAAGCATTCGTCGATCGTTCCAGCTGACCCACGGTCGGCCGAGAAACTGATCGACTCCTTCATCAACCCTTCAGCGTCGGCATCCGACATCTCTGTCGCAAGACAGTTCGGCATGTAGATCGCGACGACGCTCGCCTTCTCGCCCGCTGCACCAGGCAATGAAGCCAATGCGAAGAGAGAGAATGGCGTATTGGTTTTGAACTTCGTGAAGTTCGCGACCGAATCGTTAGCCGCATAGGGATCGATCGTTCCGGTGAAGGTCCGCTCTGTGACCCGCGAAGCCTTGCGGCCGTTCGGTGCGCATGTCGAAGTCTTGAACCCGATCGCATTCTCAAGATTCAACGACAACTCGTTGATGTCGATGCGTTGTCCGTCCATGAACACGCAAGCACCGAGAATGATCGGCGGCTTTTGTTCGCTGTACGTCGGTGTGTGAGCTTGCGTGTGCAAGTTCGAGTCGAAGTCCAGACCCGAAAGGCCAAAGGTCAATGATGGAACCCCCGAAACCGAGAAGTTCCCGAGCGCCATCGACGAGACCTTGGCTCCGACGATGTACTGTCGAACCGCTTTCTCAAAGTACCGAGTGACGGAAAGCGAGTCATGCCCGGACTCTGCGACGTGGTATGTCGTGAACTTCCCGATCATCACTCCTTCAGCAGGCGCCTCCGCCAGAGGAACCAAAAGAGTGAGTTCATCGTCTTCGAGGTCAACGCCGACGATAGGTGACACATGGTGTGCTCCCGGAACTTTTACAAGGACCGTGTCTCCGAAACTGAAAAGTGACGCATCCGCAACCTTCAACTTTTCAGTAGTTGAGCCGGAAGCAAGAGCGACTTCTGCCGCCAGAGATCTTTTGCCTCCAAACGCCGCCTTCAAGAGCTTGTCGAGTTCGGGCGCTTCTCCTTGTGTCATCGCCGCTTTCCACTCGGCTGCGATCGTTCCGCCGGCCGTGAACATTCCAGTTCGCGGCGAGACTTTTCCGAGCGATCCAGTGAAGATGTTGCGCTCGACGGTTTCTTTTGATTTCGAAATTTCCGAACCGTCTCGTTGCACTTGAACGTATGAGGACGCGGAAGTCGGCGCCTTGTAGACACCTTCTGTGTCTTCGACCTCTACCGCCCATGCCTGACTTTTGGTTGCTACGTCACCCATCTAGGACCTCACTTGATGTATTTGATTTCGAAATTGATTCGAGCGGCGCCAACCGCGGCTTGAACTGACTCACCTTCCAGCACGATCTCCGTGCTTAGATAAGCGATCCCTACCGCCAAGCCGCCGAGTTCTTGGTTCCCAAGAATTCGTTCTTCGATTGCATCCGAGATTTCATCGAGGTCATCGTCCAGGCCCGAATTCGCCTGGGCGATCACCTCTACGACCAAATTCATGGAACGGATGTAGCGGGAATTTGACGTGTCCCTCGGAACGGCATTCTCATCGCTCGTATAAATTGCCACTCCCGGGAGCTCCGACTTGTCGAAAAGCTCGATCCGGTTGGCGAAAACACCAACTACTTTCGGGATAGCAGGAGCCAGAAGTAAGGCCGCGATCGCGTCGCGTATGTCCTTCCTCTTCGAACTCATGCGGATTTCTCCTTAACAACTAGCCGAACGATTTCCCCTTCGGTTTCCTGAACGACTGCCACCTTGAAAACGATTGCCCCGCGTGTGATTTCGTCACCGCGTTTTGGTGCGGCGATGTCTCGCTTGGAAACTTCGCACAACATCTCATAGGTCGAGACCCCGTTAGTCTCGACCCACTCTTTGAAGAACACCGCTTTGACTGACTTGGTCGTCGACCCCGATTTGTAAGAAGCAGTTTCGCCGAAGAATCTCTGCGAAACTGCTTCGGCTCGCTTTGCGAACTTATCGAAAGCCGACGACATCAAATCCTCTCAGCCAGTTCGGGTTACGGTTCTGGTTCTGGTTCTGGCGGAACGTACGTTCCGCGGATGATCCCTTTGTGCGTTCCGACCCCCACGCAGTTCGGGTACTCAACTTTCAACTGGAAGTTCGACGACTTGAAGTCGACCTCGGCTTCCACATTGGGCTCGGCCATGCCCTCGAGTGTTCCGTAAACAAGTGGGTTGATGTCCTCTTTGTCAGCGAGAGCATACCAACGCAGGCCTAGAATCCGGGAGGACACAACGACCTCGAGTTCTCCAGCATACGGGTTCACGGCGTCGACAGATCCTGGAACAACCTTGGACGACGCGACCTGCTTGGCCATGACTTCCAACGCGGTACCGACAAGCAGGATCTTCGTTCGAAGATCAAGAGGCTCGCCAGAGCCGTCTGTGAAAGCGGCCATCTTGGCGTTGGCCGCTTCAACGCCGGCAATGTTCGGCCCCTCGCCATCGCTGAGAATGTTTCCGTGGTCAGTATGAAAGAGTCGCTTCGAGTCTTTCATAACTGGGCCATTCCCTGAGTCCAAATTCAGCATCGCATACATCTGCTTTTCGATATCGCGCGGACCCGCACGATAGGACATCTGATTCAGGAGCTTGAAAGCCCCGATGTCGTCGTTGATGATCGCTTTTTGCGAAATTCGAACCAACACTCCGCGCTCAGCGAGTGTGATCACCTCATCACTGTCTGCGAGCGTTGCATCCGCATAGTCGCCGCCTTCCGTCTTTTCAGCGAGATTTACTCCGCTGAACAGAATGATCGACGTCGGCTTGAAGTCGCGAAGCGACTGGTGAGTTGCAATGCGATCGTAAGTGAACTTCTCTCCTGATTCATGCCCAAGGAGTTTGTTGGCGACATTCGCCAACACCTCAGAAAGGCCTGCGTTCAAAATGACCGCGCGCTTTGCAAAGGCACTGTCGCTCTCGTCGCCCTTTCGTTCGACGATCGCCGCGAAAAGATCCAGAAGCTTTGCGCGCTTGAATGGGTTTGATTGGTCAACTTTGAATCGTTTCGCATCGACGCGATTCAAAAGTGCCGCTTCGACGAGCTCACGCTTTGTCATTTCACGTTCCTTGGTTGGTGTTTTTGGTTTCTTCTTTGCTTCTTCGGCGAGGCGGAAGATCTCTTTCGAAGCATCTTCCATCGTGATCTCGCGCGAGATCAGCTCACTCGCCACCTCTGCGCCCAGGCCAGCAGCGGCCACGGCCGTCGTGATACTGGAGGCACGCGAGCGCTCCGCTTCGACGGCCTTGGTATCAACTACTGGCGTCGCTGGTGGTTGTGCGGGTGGATCCACCTGAACTGGTGGAGTCGCTGGTTCGCGAGTTGTGATTGGAGTCGGCGCTGGCGCAGTTGCTGGTGTAGACACGATTACCTCTGTTATGTGTGGTTGTTCTTCCTCTCCCTTGCTTCGAACAGAAGTTTGGGCATTTGGATCAAATCCGATTGCGACGATAGATGCTTCCATCGGTGTCCATTTCACCGCTAGAAGCGTTCTGATATCGTCTCCTGGCTGCGTGAGATCTCGGTACGTTGTGACGTGGTACCCAACGCTGACGTTCTTTAAAACGCCTGCTTTGATGTCTCGAATGATCTCCTGCATTTCCGCACGGACAGATGGCTTCACGGTCGCGTAGCCCTTTCCATCCTGAATCCACGCACGTTCGATCACGCCGGCCACAGCCCAAACGTGGTTTGCATGCTGAACTAAAAAAGGCGCTGCGCCGTTGTTCATGCGCGAGAGATCGCAAGCCGCTTCTGAAACCTCGAGTTCCTCGTAGTATCTCCCTAGGTCCCAGTCGTACCGGAGACCTTTCGAGCCTGTCGTCCACACGATGTCGAACGTGTCGGTGTCTGGCGCACCCTCTTCTCGCTTCACGATCTCGATCTGTGTTACCGCCTGAAGCTTTCGGGTTTTCATTGTCGAATTTGTCATGTGTTCGCCTTTCCATTCAGTGCAGCTAGAGAATCTGCAGATTGGAGCTGCTGGTTCGCTGTTCTTCGCGGATCGGTGTCCAAAATTAGGCCAAGCTCATCGATCTTTTTGTTCGAGTCTGCGATCTCTTGGAGGTGTCTTTCTGGATCAATACCAAGCTCGCGGAGCGCAGAAGGAAGAGATTTGAGCCCGCTTCGAATCGCGTTGCTTGTTGCTGAGATTTCTTCGCTAGGAGAGATCATCGGCCACGACGGCGTCACCCACTCCACAGTTGCTTTCGATGCATCTACGCCTTTAATAGCGCAGTATCTTTGAAACCGTTTAAAGGCTGGGTTCAGGAAACGAGGAATGAACATTCCCCACCGCCACGATTCGCAGTTTTGCTTGAAAACGATGTCGCCCAGGCGACCAGACGAGAAATTGACGCCGCCCCAATCGCCAGCTAGTGCTTCGTATTGAATTCCAAGGCCGGCTGCGACCTCGAGTAACGTCAACTTTGTCGTTCCACCAAAGCCTTCTGGGTTCGGAATTTGCGGGAACTGAACTGACTCGCCCGGGTTCAGGAAGTGAAAAGTGCCTGGCGAGATATCGAAGTCGGCTTCGCGCTGTTCCTTTTCTTTCAGAGCTGGCATCTGGCTACGTTCTTTTGTGACGATGCCAGTAATTGAAGCGGACAATTTCAAGCGCATGAGCTGAGTCCACTGAAGTTCGTTGAGCATCTTCAGCGGGTGTACCACCGGCGCGAACCAAGATATTCCTCGGTCCATTTCAGGTCGGTCTTGGCGGAAAACGTGAATAACTTCATCAGCCGACACCAATTCCGAAGAACCCCGTCGGACAATTCCGTATCCGCCCGGGTGGTCCAAAAACAATGCGTAGTAGAGAGGGCGGTTCATGTGATCTTTCAGGATCCCATTCGAGAACTTGTGATCGGTGCCAGACAGTTCCTTTTGATCGTTGATGTAGTCCGACTCGAGCAATCGAAGGCGGACGCTACCGTCAGTGATCTCATCTCTAGTGATGACCTCTCCGTCACCAACTGTCGCACGTACTACTTGACGTTGTAGTGACGCAAAATCGATTGTGCGATCGACAGAGCAATTTCCCTCGCACCACTCTTTCCAAAGATCCTGGATCTTGGCCTGTCTTTTCGGGTCATCGTGTTTGATGGAAGCTTCGATGCCCCAGCCAACCATGCCGTTCACGATGATAGAGAGGCCGCGCTCAGCGAAGGGCGTATTCCGAACAACCTCCCGCACGTTCTCTCGAATTGGCGCTACTTGCCCGCGAACCTCATTGCTAGCCGACTTAGAGCTTCTGGCAATCTGTGAAGAATTGTGCGACTTCGCGGCGTCGTAAGACCGAAGCACTTGCAGCTGTGCGCGGGCAATCATTCGATTTCGGAGAGCGGACGGGCTGATATAGCCGACGAAGCGGTCAAGGTAGGTCAGTTCATTCATTTACGAGTGAACCTTCCTTGAATAGTCCGCGGCGAAACTGGGATCTCTGAAGGTGATGCCTGTGCGGCGATCGCTTCCTCGATTTCGCGGATGAGCTTTTTTAGAGCTTCAGGAGTTTGGAAAACGACCGTGCGGCCGTTGATAGTGATGCTCGTCGCTCCGGAGGTTAAGGCCTCCTTCAGTGCTTCGAGATCCGACTCTTGAAACGTCATCCGCGCGAGACTCCTTCATAAGAGTCCCAGCGTGTCCTACGCTCTGCGTCTTAGGCCTCCGTTGCGCCAAAGAGAGTTTCTGGATTCAGCGCGTTTCCGCTCCTGGCGCGGCTTTTCGTCCGATGCCCCAATGGGGCTCGGCGCCTCCTGGACTATCGGCTGATCAACGGTGACGCCGGTCTCAATTGCTTCGGCGACGAGATCTTCAAGCACGTCCCAATCGTCGGCCGAGAATCGATCGAGGCCGAACATCGCCGCGGCCGCGCGTGCGATCACGAAGGTATCGAGTGCCTCATTTCGTTCGCGATCCTTGGTCCACTCCCAGCCTTTCTTGGTCCGTTGCAGGCTCTCCGAACAAAGCTGCTTGAAGAACTCCTGATCGAAGTCCGGCGTGTGAATGTAGCCAGGCGCCGCTACGCCATCGATCGGCGACGGCAACTTGAACAGCCCGTAGACAAGCTCCTTGATAAACGAGGAACCAATCTGCCACACGTTGTGAGCGAACTTGTTCTTTGAACCGTCGAACTTCGTGTCGACCGCCGAGCCCATCTTGTAGAACGTGTGAAGGTTGTCGTAACCCTTGGTCGCACGCACTTGGTTCGGTGAGAAACGAGAAACGAACTCATACACCTTCGCAGTGTAGGCCCCCGAATCGACCCCGGTGAATGTGATTCGAAACCTCCGCTTGTCATCTTCGTAGGTTTTGTTTCGGAGGAACTGCTCCACTTCGTCCCAAACTTCCGGGAGAATCGTCGACCCACTGAATATCTGGTAGTCGATGATGTATGCCTGCTTATCTCTCGTCCAGCCAACAACCATCACTTCAACGCGATCGCCTTGCACGTCGATGCCGCAAGTGAGGAACTTGATTCCCTTGTGTGGAATTCGGCCGACAGGATAGAGCTCACGCCTATCGTACAAACGCTCCCAGTCCGGCTTGTCGACTGCTGGTTTCCAAGTCTCCGCAAGCGATGTGTTGATGAACACCTGCAGCTTCTCTGGATCTTTGCCGGCATCGAGAAACTTCTGAACCATGTTAGAAAGCGGCTGCCACGGACTTGCGATCGCATTGCAGTGGAATCCCGCATGACCCTTAAATGGCTTGGTCGCGACGTACTCACCATTCGAAACTGCCTTGAGGCGTTCAATCTCTGTCCATGGTTTGGAGCATTTTGAGCACTCATAGTAGGCCGTTTCTGGATCTCGATTCTCCCATTTTACTTGTGACCACTCAAGACGCTCAAGCTCACCGCAGTGCGGACAGCGGCCGTGGAAGTGCGCCTGATCAGAGTCCGCAAAGCGCGCCGCGATTTTAGATTTGCCATCAACCGTTGGCGAACAGACAGCGATACTGAGAGCATTCCAGAAAGTTTCGCTACGCTGTTCGATCAACTTCTCGGCGTCCCCTTCATCGCCAGAAGATGTGTTCTTGTCGATCTCATCCATGAGCACGATGCGTGCTGGTCGCGAAGCGACGTCAGACGGAGATCCGGCCGACACAATGGCAATGAAGGCGCCGGGAAAAGACTTTAGGAACTCTGTGTTCCCAGAGTCCCTCGTCCGCTTGTCTTTGACGAGATCGCGCAATACAGGCGTATCGCGAAGCATAGGATCAAGTCTCAACACCGACCATGTTTTTGCGAGCTTCTCGATTGGCTGCATGAGCACCATGGGACTCGGGTCCTGATGCATGAAGTAGCCAACCACATTGTTCAGGAACTCAGTCTTGAGAAGCTGAGTCGGTCCCATGACGGTGATCTTTTTGATTCCGGGACGAGTGACAGCGAGCATCGGTCCACGAGCGCATTCGACCAGACTTGTTTTCCAGCGGCCAGGCGTACTCGAGCCTGCTGAAAGAAAGCGAAATGTGTCGGCCCACTCAACTAGATTCAGTCGAGGTTTTGGTTTCAGTATCTGTGCTCTGAGATTCAGGAGCTTTGTCCGAAGGACTCTCTGCGGTTCCATCGTTCTCACCCGCTTCGTTGACCTGGACTCCATCGGAGTATTTCTCAAGTTCCTTGAGTGAGTCTGATTTCAACTCCTCAAGGATCTCATCGACTGTCTCTGTCAAAACTCTGTTCACTTCTTCAGCGTCGGTGATGACTGCGAGCTGCCTTGCGAGACGTGAAGGCATGGCCATCACTAGCTTTCTCACTGTTGAATACTCTGTGGAAATTCCGTCCAAGATCACAGCAACAGGCATGTATTCACCACGCCGAATGTTCAAATCGATTTCCGCTTTTTCTCGTTTAGCGCGAACCATCTTCAGCTCTTCTTGCTGAATCAAATTTCCAATTTCAGTTCCAGGGTCTGGGGCCGCAGCCTGGGGGGGCATAGTCAACGACTCGACCACGTCGGCCAGATGATAGAGCTTGGAATTTCTCGGACCGTCTTCAAACTTCGTCCGCGCCGCATGAAGTTTCTCCGCGACGGTTCTTCTCTCCCAGCCAAGCGCGATCGCGAGCTGTGAAATATTCCAGAGTTTTGGAATTGAATTCGACGTCGGTTTTGTTTCGAGTTTTTTTGCCATGGTTCGCTTTCAGAAAGTGACAAAAAGATCGGATTGTGAATCACTCAAAAAGCGTTGCGGACCTTGTGAAGTTGACCATTTCCAAGCTCGATTAGTTCGATCTAATCCCAACTCGAGCTGAGTAGTCGTCATCTCCAAAAAAAGCCCTATCTGGAGCCAGATCCCGGCCGCTGCCACCTCGCAGAACTGAAAATTGCTGGGAAGGACCCAAAGCACCGGGGTCGCGACGAATTTCACCAGCTACAATTTTCCAAGTTCATATTCGAGTTGTGTTGCGAACCGTTTCTCGAACTCCTGCTGCATGAAGCTCACAAGGCTACGTTGGTGCGACTCCGCAACCTGCTGCAGTGACAGCGTTGCTTGTGACAGCGGACGTCTCTCTTCTCCCTTGCGCATCAACACAATGGCTTTCCCTGAAGGGGCTTTCCATAAGAATGCCTTAGGCACTAGAGTGCGTCCTTCAGGCAGCTTCACTGTGACTCCACGATACTTCCGAGCGGTCTTGCCCTTGCCAATCCGTACAATCTTTTCCTTGGGTGAGAACTCAGCCAATGGCACACCATACTGCACCCCGAAGGAAACGAAGCTAAAGGGGCTGGCCAATGAGGCTTTCCTCACGTACATGCGCTTAGTGATCACCTTAGCAGCCAATCCCGTGCTCGCTCTGATATCCTTGGTCATCTGAGTCTTAGTCATGGCGGCCGCGCGATTGAGTGCACGATAAGCCGCGACCCGTTTAGCTTTCAGCAATCGTTGGGAGATCTTCTTGAACTGATTAAGCACGCTTGTTCCTCTTGTGGCGCACACCGACGCTCGTGCGCGGCTCGAGGTCAGGATACTTGCGGAAGATAGATTGAATCAGTTTATGCATTCCAGATCGCGTCTTAGGAACCTCATATTCAGTCGCCAATTGCCGCCGGATCTCCATGAGTGAGTACCCGTCGGCATAGAGCTGCATGGCCTTCTTCTTGTGTTCAGGAGCGTCTATTTTGGCGAGCGAGCCATTTATGCGGTGATAATCGGCCGAGGATTTGGCATTGGAGTTGTGTGCTGTGAATACCTGGCGAGAGATCTTGGTGCCTTGGTCAATGGCTCCAAGCCCTAGAGCCCGCAATTTTACTTCCCAGATCGCCTGAACGCTTGATTTTCCGCGCTTAGAACTCATCCCGCCAGTCTCGCTTTCTTTGGAACGAAATCAGGTCGTGTGGAAACTTCAGGATTTCGATTCTTTCAAAGTGGACTCGATTGCCGGTGCGAATGCAGACATAGCCTTTATCATCGATGCTATCGATTTGTTCCTTCGATAGCTTCGTACCGTATTTCTTCTCGATTTGGCGGATCGCTGTCATGTCACGCATTCGACTCATGGTTGAACCTCTGACTTATGAGAATCAAAGTACGATCTCTTGCGAGTGTGAAAGGAAATCTGCGAATGGCGCGGCTTCTGGACTATTCGGACACAGACTGAGAAGACTTAAGCTCTCAATGTAAGTGAGCATGCTCGAGCCCCAAATCGACCGCCGGCGACACGACTTCATCATCACACCACTTCGCAGCCATGGTCTCCCACTCTTCTGCGGTTGCTTCGTGGATGAATATCGGTCGCGAAATCGGAATACCAGTGATGACGAACGACGGATGAAATAGGCGCGACACTTCCGGACTGCAGTCGAGATCGAGCTGAATCCTCTCGCTTCCTACTTTGCGGAGATCTGGCCAAAACGCGCCTTTGAGCTTCATTCATAGGAACGGCGGGGAGGTTGCCCTCCCCGCTCGCCTCAGCCCTTTTTCCCTTTGGCTTTTGTCGCCTTCTTGGCTTTAGCCTTACGCTTCCCTGCTTGGACTGGTTTTGCCGCCTTCTTGCTGCCCATCTCGTCGCTCCTTTGCGCCGGTTCATTTTCGTGAGACCTTTGTTTTAGCGCGATCGAATCAGTTTGAGAAAATTATTTGATTTGATGCCTCTGCAGGAGATCTACCGGAAATCACACCGCTTGCTCTTGATTTTCGATGATGTTCTCCTAGCTAAACGGACCAGGAGGGGCCTATGAAATATGCGAAGTTCGAGGGAATGACGTTTTTCAAAGCCATCAGCACCGAAAAGAAGGCACGTTTGTTTGCTTGGAAAACAAAGTTCGATGGAAAGAGTTTCGTTTGTCCAAAATGCGGCCACAGCAGATTTTGGGAATTCGAATGTGAGCCGGAAATTCGTAAGTGCCGTAAATGTGAGACGCACGTTCGACTGAGAGTTGGAACGATGTTTGAGAATTCAAAGATCTCAATGCTCACTTGGCTTCGAGCGATCTACTTCGTGATGTCCTCCAAGCGCGGCATCTCAGCTCTCGAGCTTCAGCGCCGCCTCGAGATCAAACAATACGTGACCGCATTGAAGATCCTCAAAACGATCCGCCAGGCGCTGATGGAGCGCGACGCAAAATACACTCTGAAAGACACCATTGAGCTCGAAGGAACGACATTCTGTGCGAACGCAAGCAGCGCAAAGAAGGTTCTCGTAGCTATAGAAACCAAGCAATGGGTTGACGATCGCGGCCGGCGAAAGACTAAGGCTGGATTCGCGAAGGTACTTGTCGAAGACGAGCTCACCGAAGAGATCGCGACCGAATTCGTTGCGGAAACAATTTTACCCGGCGCGAAGATCGAAACAAATTCCGACTTGCAGGTGCCGAATGTTCGCGGCGTCAAACCGCGGCGATTCAAGAGTGCGCAAGAAAAGTTCGACGGGCTTCCGTGGGTGTATCGATTCATATCGAACGCGAAGGTTTGGATTGCGGGGACGCATCACGGCGTTGACCAGAAGTACCTTCACTTGTATTTGGCGGAATTTGCGTTTCGCTTTAACCGCCGCCACGATCCAGACTCTCTATTTCATCGAGCCCTGTATGCAATGATGCTCGCCAATCACAAGGCCGCCGTGCAATCCGAATTCGAGCTCAACCAAGGTAGACGTTCTGCATAGCAGAGTTTTTTCTATTGCTACTCACGGCGCTTTCGGACTCATGGCCACGTCCGATGGCTCGGGCGAGGGCTCAAAAATCCGAGTTTTCGGAAGTGTAGTTTCCTAAGTGCCTGATTCTTCTCGCTCGATGGCCGCAATTTCGGCTTCAAACTGTGCGATTCTCTCCCGATACTTCGCCAGTGATTGCTTGTGATGCCGGTCGGCCGCGCGGTTTCGCTGCTCGGTAAGCTTCGCAATCACGCGCTTGAGCTTCGCGATCTCTTCATCCCTCACCCGCATCGTTTCTTTGAGCGTGCTTTCAAACTGCGAGGCCTTCGATTTCAGAATTTCGCGCTCTTCTATGATTTCAACGAGACCCTGACGAAGTTTCTTCGTGTACAGCCAATCTGTTCTGTCTCTTAATTGAGCGATGAGACCATTTAGGTTCTCATTCTGGAACTCGAGGTCAGCTATTTTACGACAAAGCTGTTTTCTGGACGGCGTCACCGGAGTTCCGAGGGCGACTTCTATCGTCCGAGCTGTCTCTTCCATCGCCTGTACGCCCTCCCAGAGCAGAGAGGCAGTGCTCTTTACTTCATTGTCATCTTTGGCATCGCTCATTTCTCCACCAATTCCAGCACTGATTCTGACTCAAGAAGGGATTCACATAGAAGATCCTGCGTCAGTGGCGCCAGGTCGTACTTCCACTCGCTCTTGCGGAACAGCCGAAAAGGCTTTGTGCAGCTCCTAACTATTCCAACGACGCCGCGATAAAACCCCGTTCTGATTCTAACCTTGTCGCCGAATTTGAATCTTGGTTCGTTCATATCTTCCTCCTGGCTAGCGCGCGTCTCTCGCGCCGCGAAAGTCCATCTTTCGTTTGCGGTGACGTCATCTCTGGGACCAGTGACTTGCCTCGTCTCGGATCGTGCTCGTCACACCACCATTCGCCGTTGTGCCGACCGTCCGGCAAACGGTGAGGAGTTCGATAGATGAAAGTCGATGCTGGATTTCCGCATACATGGCACGGTCCAGAGCTGGTCATCAGTAGTATCCTTTCACATGGTCATAGTCGAAAAGTGCGTCATTATCTGCCCAAAGCATTTCCGAGATCAGAATCCCACCCGGCTTTCGTGTTATCTGCCTGGCTTCAAGCGCAACGAAGTAAGCGTCAGCTCTAGTCACGAAGCGGCCTCTACTTGTGATGAAGCCTTGGTCCAAAGCTCTCGAAGACATCGCGAAGCCAGAGTTTTCACCTTTAATGAAGCATTCGGCGTGTGATTTACCAAGAATGGGCCAGCCTCTGTCCTCAGTAAGAACCGCCGCGTGCGTGATTCTTTCTCGGTTCACTTCCGCGGCTTCACGCGAATGCAACGCATCTCTCGCTTCCTCTTCCGGTGTTCTAAATTTCGGGTTATCTGGGTTCACCTTTCCCTCACGGTTCCGAAGTCACACCCGCAACGCATACAAAACTTCGTTCGGTAGACTCCTGGTTCATCTTCAATTCTAAAAGCTACGGACTCTCTGTCGTGGCCGATAATTAGACACACAATGCTCATGAGAAGATCGAGCACGCTCATCCCAACTCTCCATCAAAGATTAAAAACGTCTCAAGTAGCAGCACGCGGATCGTGCGCAGCTCTTCGGGATCGCCGCGCCAGTTGGCAAAAGCGAAATCGCCGACACCGAAAAAATGGCGGAATATCTCTGGAATAGGCGTCTGATAGTCGTAATAATTCATGGCCGCCATCAGCGAGACCGTACAACTTAAGTCCGTTGCTGCCACAATCTCCGCCGCCCGTCTTATGATCTTGCGTTCTAGTGGGGTCATGGTTCTATTTCCTTTACGCCGACAAGCTTGGCCTTTATCGTGTCGTCATAAGGATTCTTGTCCATGCCCCAAGTCCTGCTTTCACTTCTCGCCGCGTATATCGTCGGACACTTCTCGATCTGCGCGGCGGCCCATATAAGAGCGTCTAGCCAGATCTCTTGCTGATGTGGAGACAGTCTCTTGCCGTAGACTATTCGATTAAACGCTTCGTTCTCCGCATCTTCTTTTGACCACGGCTGATGTTTACTCATAACGAAGCCTTTCCAATATCTCCGGGTCTACTTCGAAGAATCCGCCCTGGCGGAACTTCTGCTTTCGTTTGCACGCATAGACGTGAACATCGAAATGAGCGTGCGCAAAAGTCCGCTCGCAGTGTGGACATTCTCGATCCGGATAAAGCGGAAATCGATGCGTTGGCCGCCCCGCCAATTTCATGAGAGTACGCTTCGCAATTCTCTCGTCGAGTTCGTCGTTAAATTTCAGATTTTTGAAGGCACGAAACCAGAACTCACGCTCTTCAGCGCGAAGATTGAATGTCACTCCGCCTCGAAATCTGACTTTCTTCTTGCTGTTCATTCCGGCCACGACTTTTCGGTGCAACGGTATAGCTTACCTTGAATGACGATAGGTTTCCCGCTCGTGATTTCAATGTTCTCGGTACATGAAACGGTCGCACTCACTACAAACGCGCATAGTAAAAGTAGCTTCTTCATCTCTCTTCTCTCCAATTCTGGCGATGCCGGATTCCCGGCCGTGTTAGACCCTGACTTCGGAATTACGGGTTGCTCTCGCGCGAGCAGCGATCGCCAGTTTCTTTGTGTTTCGTTTCTGATCTCTTCTCGACCCAACTTCCTTTTTGAATCTGCGCGAGAATTAGCTCCACCGTCCCGTCGACCGTGACCAGTCCGTCGGTCTTGATCGTGAGATCAAAACGACCATGCTCTGCATAGCGATCGAGACCTGTTTCGCTAGGATGAAGTGTGTTGCTTCCCCATGAAGCCGCGCGGTTGCGGCGAACATTCTCCGCGGCCGCCAGGCGCACTCGGAGTGCGTGTGGAAATGCATCGAACTCGTTTTCGAATCGACAGTCGCCGACGATGATCAGCGAATTTGGTTCCACCTGGTGTATCCGGTTCCGAAGGATGTTCACCCAGATCTCGCTCCCATGTACTGATCGACCCCATTCGGTGCCGAGAAGTTGTAAGAGCGTTCTATCCTTTTTAGTTTTCGGATCGATACCGTACTCGCGCAAACCATCGAGCACGCGATCGTGCAGCCCATAGAGTGCATCGGCGAAGTTCATACTGTACGCCGTCTTGAATCCCGCGCGTGCGGCCGCAAGATAGAGCTTGTTCTGTGTCGCGGTTTTTCCCGCGCCCTGCTTCCCTGAAAGTAAAACGATCGTCACGTTGTCTCCTTACTTCGTGAGTTCGATGAATCCCCAAATGACCAACACCCAAATTCCAATAGAGATCGCGGTCGCAATCGTGTAGGCGTACGCCACGACAATCTTTTCCGAGCGGGCAATGCGTCTCACGACCTCCTCCGGTACTTCTTCACCTCGCCGCGCTTCAATCGGTCCCGCCAAGATCTGCACACTTCCGCGTTGCACGCTTTGCATCGCGATTGGCGCTGGTCCTTCTTCCGGTAGAACTCGTCTAGCGGCTTGAACTGAAAGCAGTTCGAACAATGTTTCATAGACCTGCAAACCCCACCTGGCTGTTTCTCTTCTTATTCTTAGTGATGAGCTCTAGTTTCTGATCGAGCTCCGCAACCAGTTCGCGAGGCTTCCTCTTCGCTGCCTTTGCGCGCGCAATCACCTCGTACCTGAGGCGGTCCTTTGCTGCTCGGACTACATCTGAAGGCGTAGAGGCGACTTTAAGGATTTCTGAAGCTTCGATTCCAAATCGACCTTGAATGACGTTCTCTGCGATCTGCAGCAGTACCTGTCTGCCAGGGGCCGCGACTTCTGCGATCAGGTGAAACCTACGCTGAATCGCAGGATCGATTTCGGATAACGAATTTGTGCAGGCAACGATGAGCCCTAGCGGATTCGCTCGATCGAGACCTGTGAGGATTTCGTTCACTACACGGTTGTCGGTTTTGCTTGCGCTGTCTTCAGCTCCCCAAAACCGAGTCGCTGCGATCGAGTCAAACTCATCGAACAGAAGTACGACTCGGTTAGATTTCGCAAAGTCGAAAATCTGTGCGACGTTCTGTTCGGATTTGCCACGGTAGCTCTCATTGATCGAAGAACCCGCAACGACCGAGATCTTGATTCCGAGGAATTCTGCCAGACCATGTGCGATTGAGGTCTTGCCACAGCCTGGTGGACCATGGAGCAAGATTTTGTTTCTGACTTGAAGCCCGTGATCTGCGAGAGCGTCACTAAACTCGAGATCTTCCAGCAGATGCCCAATGCAGACCTGCATTTCTTCAGAAAGCACCAAGTCACTAAGCTTGTGCGACGGTGCATCGACTTTCATACGCAGACCTTCCCGCCGGTGAGGGCGCGCAAGGCGGTGCGTTGATCTTCAGGCAAATCCGTCGGCCGAACTGGTCGCCTGACAGCGGTTGTTTGCTCCGAATCTTCGATTAGCGGCGCATTAGGACCCGCAGGTGGAGGTTTTCCCTTGGTCCCGTCTTTTGGGTCCTCGAAATCGCGCCAGCGCTCTTTGCCTTCTTCACCGACAAACGTGGACCACTTCAGGATGTACTTGCGGTCGCGGCCCTCGACGCGACATCGACTCCCGTAGTTCGACGCAGCTCGTGCAAACCTGTCGAAGTCAGCCTGGCTTCTGATGCGCTGCTTAAGTAAGGCCATACCCTCATCCTTGCCCTCCTTCCTCGGGTACCCGGCGTAAACCTTTTCAAAATTGAAGTCGGCAGCCGCCGGCTGCATGTTTGTTTGTTTGTCTGTTTGTTTGTTTGTTTGTAGTGAGACAGAGTTGAAAGTTATGGATCCGTCAGGTGAAGTTATGGATCCATGACTTGAAGTTATGTCACCGCTCGGTAACCGCTCGGTAACCGACTGGTTACCAGTCGGTGTCGGGTGGTTACCGACTGGTAACCGATCGGTGTCATAGCTCAAAATTACGGCATCGTTTGGTTCTTTCGCGAGCTTCTCGAGTGCATCGATCATCACCTCCATTGCGACCCCAAAAGTCTTCGCAAAGTAGTCGGCTGAGAACGGGATCGTCCCTATGCCCTTTTTCGACGCGTATCCGAGCAAACAAACCCAAAACCATTTCTGCTCGATAGTTAAGCCGTGCAGTGTCTCGCTGTACGCGATTGAATTCTCGAGACGGAACCAAGTGTGTTGTTTGCGATCTCGCCGCGGCTGATAGGTGTCCCAGTTTTTAATTGTGATCGTCGTGATCGTAGCCATAGTGATGCGCCCCCTCGCGCAAACCGTTGGTGTTTCATGATGAAAAGTTGGAGATCGGAAAAGGTGGCGGATCGCGACCTTCAGAGTGCTCAAAAATGAGCCAACGAATTTGTGGACCACTTGTGGACCACTTCTCGAACCCACGTTTGGAAACGAATGGGAACAAAAAGGCACAAATTGGAACAATACTCAGATGCAATTTAGCTAGGGGAAATGGGTGATTTCTGAGGCGTTTTTTGGCTGTACTCGAACCAATTCGAGGAAAACGCTGAAACCCAATCCAATTGTATTTGAAGATAGTGGAGGTGGTAGAGGGATTCGCACCCCCGTACGCGGATTTGCAGTCCGCTGCCTAACTCCTCGGCCATACCACCGCGAAAGACGACCTTTAACGCTCCCAAGTGACAAAAAAGGTCCCTGGTTTTGAAAGGCTTAGAGACCATTCATAGTGAAGAGCTTGCTTTCGGTCAAACTGGAATGGCTTAAGTCTCGCACGAAATGCAACACTTAGATGTCGATTTCCGGAATTCCGAGGAGCCCCCCGTGAAGACTCAGTTGAAGCCCCAGACCAAAAATCCCAGCCTGACCGGCGCTCTGAACGTGACCTTGGCCATGACCTTGGCCCTGGCTCCGATTGCCTCCAATACAGGCAACCACGCGCAAACCGGCCTGGGGCTTGGCCTACAAAGCGCCCTCGCACAGGCCAATAACCGAGCCACACCCAATTCCAAAGTCGCCGTGCTCTTAATCTTAGCCGCACGTGAGGAAAACGCAGGCAAAGCCTTGGAGCTTCTCAAGCAAGCCCGCGAGGAGCTCAATCGTGAGCAGCTTTCTGGCGAGCAAGCTGGCCGCGTATTGGCCGCCATTGATGCCTTGGAAGCCAAGATTCGCCGTCGCCTCCCACCACCGGCCCCTTCGCAGGAAACATCCCCTTCGGGCACTGGCCCCCTGCTGACAGGAACACTGCCGACCATCGCCAATCTCGGAACCGAAATCGGCGCAAGCCCTTCCAATACTCACAACTCCGCGGCAGAAGCCTTGCCAGAAAAAGAAATCGAAAAGGTTCTCAGCGACAATCCAGAAGTGCGCGAAGCGCTTTGGGAGATCTCACAAGGCCGTTTGGCTCGCGACACGTCCAACCTTGATGGCATCATTCGCGAGCGAACTGGCATGACGCCTCTTGAGCACGACGAGGCCGAGGCCATGATTCTTGCGATGGGAAATCAGCCAGGCCCGTTCCTCCAACTGCTTGATCGGCTCAACATGATGAATCTCGATGTCAGCGGCGCCAATCTTCGCCTCAAACAAGAGTTCGACGGCGTTTCTATCGACACGCTCGCAGAAAAACTCATCCAAGACGCCACCAAGTACTCGATCCCAGTCGGTGTTCTTCAAGGAGTCTTGACCGATGTTGGAATGACCGGCCGCATGCTTGGTCTCTCCAGCGAAGTTCTGATGACATTTGTTATCAATGCCAACCTCGCGCTTCGCCTCTCCGATCTCTACGGCATCGAGATGAACAACTCGGAAAAAGAGATCGTTCTTCTCATCGTGTTTTCGGCCGCCAAAGTCGCCGGCCAGTACGGCATCGCCAACAAGGCCACAACAGGCATGCTCTCGGGTTTTGGAAAACGTCTTGGCGAATTGAAGTACGTCGGAAAGCCCGGCGAGTTTGTGAATTTCGTGAAAGCCATGCTTCGGCAGCCGGCGATTGCCAAAGCGGCAGGCCCGGTTGCGGCCGAAGTGCTTGCGGCGGTTGATGCCGACAAAGATGCCAAACCGGCTCCGACCGAGAACAAGGCGGACACCAAGGCCGACCCGAAGGCCACCAAAGATGGCCTGATCAAAAAGATGGCGTCTCGAATCAACTTCGTGAGTTTGTTAAAAGGCACGGTTCACGGCGCACGTTCGGCGGTTGAAACCTACACCTTGGGACAAGCGGCAAAATACATCTTCAAGGCCGCGCACGAGTCCAAACGTGCGATCCACAACGACAACTTCCGCCGTTTCCTCATGACTCCTTCGGGCGAAGGATTTTTAAAGCTCATGGTGCTCTCGA
>CAKQVW010000003.1 GCA_934277865.1 uncultured Pseudobdellovibrionaceae bacterium
GTCCACTCCGGTGTCGATCACGGCCACAACAACGGCCGAGCCGTTACCACTTATGCTATTCCATGCATCTGAAAGGTGAATCGGTGCCGAGGTCTGCGCAAATGCGCCGACCACGGAACTCGCCCCGACCGCACTTCTCGCCTCTGAAAGCGAGGTCGCTTGCTCATCACCCGCTTTACCCGGAGCCCTTAGAATATAGTTGGGTTCGGCATATTCCACGTCGGGATCGTTCTTGAGGTCGTTCAGCGCCTGCTGCATTTCGGCGTCACTGGTGAGTTTGAAGTGGTGCATATTGAGGCCCGACCACGAGCCCTTCAATGACATCGATTGCTCGGAGACAGCTTTTCCAATGAACGCCTGCGACTTTAAGGTCTTTGCGCTGCCCTTGAGCTTGACGATGATTTCGCCTGGAACGTACTCCGGTGTTTGCTGCGCGTGAGACGTCAATGCGACAAAAAGTAATGGCAGGGCTAATAAATACGAGATGCGATTTCTCGTGTCGGATTGAGTGCGCCATTCCGCGCTTGATCGAGTTCCAACGGCAGCCATTACCCCTCCGCGAAGCATACTAAAGCCTATCGGCGAGCCCCCTGCTGGCCTGAAGCCGCGAATGTCTTGTCTCATATTGAGACGCCTGGACGTCCGAAACGGGAGAGAGTTCGTTTCAATTCGACACGAGATCGAAGCCACTCTGACTTGCTGCTTGACGAAAAAATCTCCGCTTTTTCGAAAAATCAGGACGGACGAAAATCGGCAGCGCCCAGGCCCCTTAGGTGACAGTCCGGGGCACCAGAGGTGGAATTTCTTCCACGCTATTCGAATTGGCCGTGGCACAGCTCGTGATGAACAAGGTGGTTGAAGAAACCGCTTTTACGTGAGGTTCATTATGATGACCGCAACGAACATGACTAAAGTGCAACTCGGTGCACGCAAAGCTGCTTGGGCCATCGGCATGATCGCAATGGTTGTTTCGATGGCGATGCTCACCGCCTGCGGCTCAAACGGCGGAGATGGTGGCGCGGCCTTGCCTCCAGGCGCAGTCCCCGTGATCCCTAGCCAAGCTTGCGCAGCCAATCAGATCTACACGGCGACTCACGGCTGTCTGTATCAACAGAGCTGCCAAAACGGGTACGGCTGGGTGCCTGGCGAAGGACGCTGTGTTCCCGGAACGATTGTCAATGGCACAGGCGGCACCGGATTTTTCACAAGCCTGACGATTACAAACCCGGATGCGTTTGCCCTGATGCTACAAAACAGCGGCATGTGTGACCCCTATGTCATCGGTTGGAACTTTGGCTCTGCTTCGTGCAGCAACTATACACATTCCGGTTACATGGTGATGGAGTTCCCTGGCGCTCTTGCAAACGGCACCCTGCCCACTCAGAGCAACATCTGGATCGGTGCCGGCAGTCGCAGCCCGAACCAACCCAACTCCGAATGGATCACTGGTGGAGCAGTGAAAGTGATCTCGTATCTGACAAACAACGCCTATGCGAACAACAACAACGGCTTCACCGGCACACCGATGAACAACGTTCCGGGTGGATTCCGCTTCGTCGTGAACAACGGTCTTCCCGGAAGCTCGTACCAGTTCAACGTCGACCTGATGTACAACGGCACGGTCTTCGCGCGCGGCACCCTGACCCGCTACTAGGCACGTGCGATCAAACGCGGCAGCTCGCTGTCTTGTGGAATTGACGAAAGATGCACCTCCGGTGCATCTTTCTTTTTATGAACACTCCTCGAATCGTGCGCTGCCCCCAGTGCGGAAAAAGTAGCGAGTTCTCCACACGGAATCCTTTTCGCCCGTTTTGTTCGCAGCGCTGTCGCACGAATGATCTCGGCGCGTGGGCAAGCGGTGAGTACACCGTTCCCGCCGAACCTTCCGAGCTCACACCAGAAGAGCTTGAAACCCTTATGGGTGAAGGTTCCCAAGACTTGCCGCCCGCAGATGAGCCAAAGAAGCGGTAATCACGACACGTGACAAAAAAGATTTTGTTGACGACGGGAAAAGCCTCAAGGTTCAATTCAAGCGTTAAGAAAACAAAACGAGTACGACAACACGATTCACAACAACGAACGCAACAAGAAAGGCAGCACAATGAACAAAGCAGAATTGATCGAACTGATCGCTGGCGAATGCAAACTCACTAAAGCACAAACTGAGCGCATGCTCGACACGACTCTTGAGGCAATCAAGAAGACTGTTAAAAAAGGTGACGAAGTGAAACTCGTTGGCTTCGGAACTTTCACAAAAGCAAAACGCAAAGCTCGTATGGGTCGCAACCCACAAACTGGCAAAGCGATCAAAATCCCAGCAATGTCTTATCCGAAATTCCGCCCAGGCGCAGAATTCAAAGACATCGTGCGCTAAAATCCGATTTGTGGGGTCATGGATGACCTACACTCAAAGGAACTATGCTCCAAGAGATCAGAGCAGCCCCCGGGCTGCTCTTTTTTTATTTCCCTCTTCTTCGTTAAATGCTCAGAATGAAGCTTGCGCACCCAGCGCTTGTGCAAGGGAGCAACACAGCCATGAGTGACCTGCCAAATCTCGATCGTTTCTGCCCCGAAGGCCAAGCTCCCAAGCTTCAGCATATCGGTGTTTTCACCAGTGGCGGCGATGCTCCTGGCATGAACGCGGCGATCCGCGCCGTTGTTCGAACTGGTATTCAAAATGGCATGCAAGTCACCGGCATTCGGCAAGGTTACCGAGGCTTGCTTGCTCGCGAGTTTGAGCCACTCGACTCTCGCCGCATGGGGAACACGCTTCAGCGCGGTGGCACATTCCTGAAAACCGCTCGCCTCCCAGAGTTCAAAGATGCAAGCGTCAGAAAAAAAGCAGCCGAAATCATACGCGACTCGGGCTTCGACGCTTTGGTTTGCATCGGAGGCGACGGCTCGTTCACCGGTGCTCGCCTGCTTTGGACCGAACACGAAATTCCCATCATCGGAATTCCCGGCACGATCGACAACGACATCTTCGGAACCGAAGCCACCATCGGATTTGATACAGCCGTCAATGCGGCCGTCGAAGCGATCGACCGCATTCGCGACACAGCGGATTCTCACGATCGCCTCTTCATCGTCGAAGTGATGGGCCGCGACTCTGGGTTCATCGCCATCGAGACCGGCCTCGCGGCTGGCGCCGAGGAAATCTTCTTCACCGATAATCCCGTTACGGTCGACGATGCGGTCGATCACATTCGGCGTGGTATTGCGAGCGGAAAAAAAAGTTCGATCTTGATTGCAGCTGAAGGCCAGAAGCCCGGTCGCGCCTACGATCTCGCCGAAAGCATCCGCAAGAAAAGCGGTTTTGAATCGAAGGTCTGCATCCTCGGTCACGTTCTGCGTGGTGGAGCGCCCACGGTCTTCGATCGCAATCTCGCCTCTCGCATGGGAGCCGGCGCCATCGAAGCCCTGAGACGTGGTTACTGCGACGCCATGATGGCACTCGTCAGAGGACGCATCACAGCTGTCCCTCTTCGCGACATCATCGGCAAACGCAAACACGTTCCTACCGAGTGGATCAAACTCGCCCAGACCCTTTCGAATTAGGCCAGCTTCTGCAGTGCGAAATTGACGCTTCCTTTACGCGTTGTTAATCGTAAGAGTCTCGATTTTCACGCTAGGGGGATCCATTGAAAATGACATCGCTTCTTGTTCTTGCCGCATCCGTGATCGCACTCACGATCAGCACCACTGGTTGCACCAAGAAATCGGCCGATTCTGGAAACGAAATCTTGGTCGGAGAATACGGTTCCCTCTCAGGAAGCGAAGCCACTTTCGGAATTTCGACTTCAGAAGGTGTGAATCTCGCATTCGCAGAAAAAAATAAAGCAGGCGGCATCAAAGGAAAGCAGATCAAATTGATCACCCTGGACAATCAGGGCAAGCCAGAGGAAGCCCGCGCCGCCGTTCAACGTTTGGTGACGCAAGATCGCGTCGTCGCGGTGATCGGGGAAGTTGCAAGCAGCCGCACATTGGCAGCCGCCCCCGTCGCTCAACAGTACAAAGTCCCGATGATCACACCGTCTTCGACAAATCCGAAGGTGACGGAAGTCGGCGACTATATCTTCCGCGTTTGTTTTATCGATCCGTTCCAAGGTTTGGTGATGGCGAAATTCGCTCACCAAGAAATCAAGAAACAACGGGTCGCGATCTTGCGCGACGTGAAGTCCGACTATTCCACCGGTCTGGCCGATGTTTTCACAACAGAGTTTAAAAAAATGGGTGGCGAGATCGTCGCCGACGAGTCGTATCAAGCCGGCGAAACCGATTTCAAAGCACAGCTGACTCAAATCAAAGGCAAACGCCCTGAAGCCATCTTTGTACCCGGCTACTACACCGAAGTTGGACTCATCGCACGCCAAGCCCGTCAGCTTGGCATGACTGTTCCTCTTCTCGGTGGTGACGGCTGGGATTCGGAAAAGCTTTCGGAACTTGGCCAAGACGCCATCAAAGGAAGTTACTTCTCCAACCACTACACGACCGAAAGCACAGATCCCGTGGTTGTCGACTTCATCAAAAAATACCGTGAAGCCTACAAAGGCAAAACGCCCGACGGTCTAGCCGCTCTCGGCTATGACGCGGCGAAGATCCTCATCGAAGCCATGGAACGCGCACCCGAACTCACGCCACTTGCGATCCGAGACGAAATCGCAAAAACAAAGAACTTCACGGGAGTCACTGGCGTGATCAGCATCGACGAAAAACGCAACGCCACCAAGAGCGCGGTCGTCGTGCAAGTCGACGGCAAGATCAATCGCTTCGTAAAAACCATTACGCCTTAAGCGTCGTTTCCGCTTGGCGCCCCTCCACAGGAGGGCCGCGCCAAGAGCCTACACTGCTTTGTGCGCTAGGAGCGCGCAACGATTTTTCGGTAAGTATCAGTAGCCGTTAAGTTTGGCGTGCTCGAAGAACGGGGCTACTTTGTAGTCTTTGGTCATTCGACCACGCCGCGCGCTGTTCGGATCTGGAATCGAATTTTCTGTCGGACGCCAATCCGTGATCTTAATCCAGGTTGTGCTGAACTTCCGCTTGGGATCGACCGGGAAAAGCACGTTATGCTCTTCCTCGTAACCATTCACTTTGTGTGATTCCGCAGCCATGTTGCGGTCGATTCCGAAGGCCGATGTGACGAGATCGATCATCTGGTCAAATGTGTAATTCTCTCGTTCCATAAAGCGACCCAGTTTGCCGATATTGCGGAAACGAAGGACGGCGTTGGCCTTGAGGTCTTTCAATATGTGGTGCAAGCGAACTGGAATGTGTTCATTCACACCTTTGATTATGATGCAGTTGAGATTGAGAAAAAAACCAATCTCCGCGCAGTTCTTGAGAGCTTTCATTTTCTTTTCGGCGCATGGAATACCATCGGTTTTCCGGTAGACCTCGTCATCGTCCGCACCGTTGACCGAGATACAAACAAACTTCAGCCCTGCATCGAAAAGTGATTGGGCATAGGCTTTGTCAGAGAGTTTGAGTCCATTTGTCATTAGCGTCGCACGGTGACCGTATTCATTGATGGCACGAATGAGCTCCGGCAGATCCGAACGCAACGTCGGCTCACCACCCGTCAAACGAATTTCTGTCCTTCGCCCAAGTCGCGAGAAGAACTGAATCAGATCCTCTTTGGGGATATCAGGCAGATTGCGAATGGGACTGTAACAATTCGAGCACTCCATATTGCATCGGTGTGTGACATCGACGGCAACCGTATAGAACTGACTTTGCTCGGGTTCGACTTCGAAGTACTTGAGTCCCAGCTCTTCTATTTCTGCTTTCTTTGCCGCAAGGCCCATGCGACCTCCCCTTCCTGTTGCTCCTGCCCCAGAGTCCATTTAGCCAAGAGCCAACCCGATGGGTCAAAGTAAACTCCATGACTCAGGTCGACGGTCTTCGGTTCTCGATGATGTCGACCGTGTATGCCTTCGCCAAACGTCAGAAGGCTCACCCACAGTGAGTCTTTCGCCTCACCATCTCGGTGGCAAACTGCATTGACCATCGAAGCCCCTAAGACACTCATGACGACTGGCCAACAGTAGCCGAAAATTACGCCCGGAAGCCCAAACAGCGCAGCCAAGCAGACCACATAGCCCGATATGACGGCATAGTAATACTTCTGATAAAACTGAACCGAACGTGACGTCATCAAATCGCGAATCAGACTCAGCCGAGGTTTGCTCGACTCAGGCAGATGCCAAACATTGAGTAGCACTTTCCAGAACCCCTGCTTCACGGGAGAGTGCGGATCCGAATCCTGATCCGAGTTTGGATGATGCATGCGGTGGACAAGCGCCCATTCCACTGGACGCCCCAGTGATGAGAGAGTGCCAAATCCCAACGTCAACCAACCTAGCTTGGAATCCGGATCAACCAATCTATGCGAAAGCCCGCGGTGCAAGCCAATCGCGACGCCCATCACGAAGATGATCGTGTAGGCGATTAACATCCCGATCAATGACTTCCATGACCAAACACCAAGCGCCAGGTAGGCAAGGCCTGCGACCAGGCAGAAAAGCTGAATCGTACGGACAGAAAAACGCATGGTCATCAGACTCCACCCGAGCGCAGCAGCTCAATGAGTTCCGCATCGGGTCCCAGCCGTGCCGAGCCGTCGCGGTTCATAAAAGGAGACAAATTGACAGAAAACACGATCCGACTTTCATCGCTGTCATTGCGAACCGCATGATAGCGTCCAGTATCAAACCAATAAAAATTCCCGTCACAAGGAATCGAGAACTGCTCTCCCTCTACTTCCCAAATCACATCCGGATTCGAGTACAGGCAGGCATGAACACGAATTCCTCGGTAGTAGGGAAAGTCGATGTGCGGCGGAATATACCCACCCGGTGTCATCTCGAGAAATCTGACTTTCGTGATGGGAGACTGAAATCGCGTCAGGATTTCTTTGAAGTACGGCGTGCAGGCATCGGTTTCTTGGTCAAAACCATATTCATCAAGAGTTTCTACTTCTCGGTTTTCTGGGCTTCGCTTGTCGGACATCTTCTCAAACGTGTGGAAGATCGAAAGTTTCTTACCGTCGGGGCTAAAAATGGAAAGCGCATCATACACCGGGTCACTTGCTCCAGCCCGCGCCGTTAAGCCGAGCCCGCGGTAAGATAGGCGAGGACGAGTTTTACCCTCTTTCGAAAGCACCTCGAAAGGCTTAAGCGGAAACTGATCGCGGATTTTTTCAAACTCGAAACGCGCTCTCTCAAGATCAAAAGAATACTTCTCAGGAAGGCGCAGCCAGTTCACTCCCGGCTTTTTCCACGGAGTCTGGGGGAAATAGAAGTGATCGCTAAAGTTTGGATCACGATCTGTGTTTAAATTCCTGATTCCCATGCCTCATTCCTATTTCGAAAGCGAAGAGAAATAGTTCGAGAGATAACCCAGTTTCAGTGTACCCCGCTTCAGCCAGTAATCGTAAGCCCTGTCCGTCATACGAATAAGATTTTGTTGATAGATATACTGGGGCTCGGCTCCGATGGGCACTTCTGCCTCGATCGTGAAGTCGTATCGATCAAAAATCGGCATGCCGCGCACAGGCGCAATCTCACCGCTGTTTCTGATGTGACGCACGGGGAACGGGCGGACTCGGGTCGCGTAAAAGAACGTGAAACGTCCTTCACTGTGCATGAGTTCAAAGGCGTCGACAAAAAGCTGATTCAGAATTTTCCGATCAGCCCGAGTAAAGGGCCTCTCTTCCTGAAGATTGCGAAAGTCGAGAAGCGAAAAATACGGCATCTGCCGCCAGCGTCCAATGCCCAGGCAGTACTTGAACGTCGTGCCGGCTCCTGTTTCTGTGCCCGAGAAAAACAGCTCAAAGAGCGGATCGCCGGCAAAGTACTTATCGTGCTTGAATTTCTTTGTATCAGGCAGCGCAGCGAGCTGGTTGCGAAGCTTCGCTTCTTCGATGCTGAGTTCTTGAGATCGCTTCGTGTCACCTATACGAAATGTGACACAACCCCGTTCAGCACTCAAACTCGACCCCGTTCACTCGCATGACGGCAATCAAGCCGCGACTTGAACGGGATTCGAAATTCACGAGATCGCGATTACGAACACCGCGAATAAATGCCTTCAGATCGTCCACCGAGCTGAACGTGAACCGATAGTCCACACCAGCAACATGGCCATTTTTTTGGTAATCGATCAGCTTTCCGTCACGCATGAAAGAACCGATAAAGGAACGAAGCTCTTCGTTTTTTGCCCAGATCGGTACGTCATATTCGTACTGATCCATCGTGTAGCCCTCGGGAAAACGGATATTCATATCAACCACGGCGCCGTTCGACTTCCTCGATGTCAACAACCGCATGGGGAATGATGTCGCCAGAAGCCCCAGGCCTAGTGCCACCAAACGTCGCCGATTTAATGCACGAAACATCATTACACCCGCCTCATAATCAACCTAGAAAAGTACGCCCTGAAGGCATGGACTTAACTCAAGTTTATTGTAAATCCATGCCAGATTCGCAATCAATCATTGATTGCCCTTAAGCGATTCATGGCGACTAGCACTATTCCGAGTCTCAATATAGGACGTTGGCCCAGTCACCCTCTTGTCATTTCGCTTGGTATCCCTCTCGCAGCCAGAAAATCTGTCGGTAACCTAAACGAATGAGATCGGCCATTGCATACAGCGGACGAGAGTCTTTCTCGGAAGCACCATAGACCAACACCGGCGCAATTCCTTGCCCGATCGACATTGCATCAAAGCTCGACTTCAACACCTCACGATTGAGCACGGCCCAACTAAACTCTTGTGAAACCGTGTTTGGCAGAACAAACGGAACATTCTTGATTTCGCCAACTTGTAAGTGCCCAGCATGAAACTCCTCAGCAGAGCGAACGTCTAGCACTCGCAAATTGGGCAGATTCCTTACCAATCTTTGAACTTCCGCACTGGTCACCACTTCCGCCCGAGGAAATCCTGGCGGCGTAACACCCTCAGCTGGTTTTACCGGACGCAGGCCACCAAACTTGATGACCATGTCTTTGAGCCCCTCTGGACGGCGAAAGCCAACGAAGTCGTTGTACTCTTCCCGTGTGATACCCATTTCCTTCAAGAGCTCATCCGGCATTTGCGTGGGCTCGTTTTCCACGACACTTTCGACGGTGACTTCACCTAAAGCTGTGACAAATGGCTCTGACTCAGAATTTGCATAGTAGAGCACCGACAACTTCTGGCCCTTTTTGTAACAACGCGGCTGTTTAAAACCGAAAAGAAACTGCAGCTCGCCCTTCTTGACTCGTTCAGCGACAACTTCATCGAGCAGACTGACAGCAGGGGTCGGCAGCGGATCTGTGGAACATCCTGCGGTTTCATCCTTCTCGACCAAAACCGCCGCATATTTCTTCAGGACCTCTTGATACTTGTCAGTTTCGACGGGAAGCACTTTCACCAGAAGCCACTGTGGATGCGCCGGCCGCTGCGCCTCGCGCTCGAGACTAACCGATGGCGCTGTCGCCACCACAGCTGCTCCTGTGCCAACCGCGACCGGCGAACCGGTGGACTTGGAAGAAACAAAGTAACGATAAGCTATAAAACCCGCGGCCGACAAAATCACGGCCACAAGCAAAATATCGAAAATTCGGTTCCTCACGTTCATTCCAATTCCCTCCAGCAGAAACGCGACTTGAAGCATAAACTGACATTTTGAATCAGTCTCTTTTTTTTAGCAGTTGAAGTAGAATAAAAGCATGCGTCTCTTTCGGACACCGTTCGATCAGCTGAACCTTGCCATACCGGTGGTGTTTCTCACGTTCGCCATCGCCGAATACTTCAGTGGATCGCGATCGCTCTGGCAATATCAGACTTACCTCAAGTATATGCAGGACATCATTTTCTTCAACGGACTCCACGTCTGCTTAACATTTGTTTACCTCGGCACGACGGTCAGTGGCCGCCAGGCCGTCAGTCTGTTCATTAAAAATGCTGGATACTTTGGAATTGCCAGGGTCGGACTTGTGTTCTTTGGTTCCGCTGGCATTTATTATTTTACACACGCCAACTATCGAAACGGGACATTGGCATTTGCGCTATTTTATATCGCGCTCACAGCACTGCGAAGACGACACGACCTTGGGCAATCAAAAGGGCTGCTTCGAATCGCCAACCGAGAATTCGTACGCCAAAACCCATATTGGGACAACGATGCTGGCTTCCGAAGAATTCAACAGCTCGAGCACTATTTTATTAAGGCATTTTATTTCACGTCACTCACTTCGGTCATCACCTACTTCGACTACGGAATCGAGTTGGGCGCGTGGACGAAACTGACATTTAAAATCAGCCTCACCTTATCTATGTTGCTTGCAGCAGGTGTCACCGCCTGCGCCCTGCTCTCACCCAAAGGTACTCGTCTTTGGAAGTTCATTTACTCGACCCGATTCTACATAAAGGCATTCGGCCCCTTCTCGGCGATTGCCGCCTACGCCGGAGCTGCCGTGCATGGAGCTGAGTATGTTTTTGTCACAGACAAAATCGTGCAGTCGGAAAAACGCCAGAGCCGACTCTTGACCTCGATTTTCACACTTTCGAGCATCATTCTTGGAGCCTTTCTGGCGTTCGCCTTTTTTCGCTACCCAAGCTTCTTCATCCCGTCGCTCAGCAAGCAGGACACTCTTCCCTTACTATCTCTCGCTGTCGGAATCGTTATCACACACTATTATCTCGACCATCTGATCTTCACCCCGAAGTATCAGTTTGCAAGACCGCTCTTGAAAACCCTCTCAGAGCCGATCCAATCGACAGACTCGAACACCGTTCACGATTTGAAGGCTGCCAACAGCTGAGGATCCGACAGCACACCGGCTCTGCAAATGCCTCTTCACCTGTTCAAGATGTGACGACTGGCCGCTGGCAAAAACCCACTCACTTGACGAGCGAAAAATCTTAACTTGAGGTTCGAAGTACCATCGCTCGGCGCAGCTCGTTGGCGACGAAACGATGCATCGCACTTCACGACCCAAGTGCGCGCCACTCATCATCGCCCAGCCGTATTGCTGGTTTTGATAACCGATCATCGCCGGATACGCGCACCACAGAAACAGACATGCTCCCCACGCTACCACCCACTTTCTTCGAGGCAGATCTAATCGCCAACTCGCAAGTCGTTCTCTCTCGGATCGGGGCCAGAGAATGAGAAATACCAATCCGGCAATAGGAAGATAAAACGCGATCGCATATCTCAGTCCGACCAGATCTGGGTGCGTGATACCGGCCCCAGCGATCAAACTTGCCACGAGAGCCAAACTCCATCTGCCAAGGTCAACTGGGCGCGAAGCAAAATACAGAAACTGCAACCCATGGGCGTAGAGCACAAAGAGCCCGACCATGGAAAGTGCATCCGCATCGTTGGTGAAACTCGACACCAGCGTATGAAACACCAAGGCCAAGGCAAACCCGAAAATGCGAAGGCGAGGCACCAACAGACAGATCGCCATCGAATACTCAAGTGGAATGACGATGAAGCTCAACACTTTCGGCAACCACGCGGCAAACTCCGGTGCATGCAAAAGAAGCCCTTGAGGCAGGCGAGCCGCAATAGTCTCGGGAATGTAGGTCAGCAACTTGGGAAAGTTGATCAGCTTATGTGTGGCAGCGGCAAAGTACAACGAGGCAACAACAATCAGCAGCGGAGCATGTGATCGCACTCGAAAGGCCAAACCCACGGCAATCAATGTGATTGAGGGAAAGTAGTTGAAGACCAACCTGAGGTCGACCGTCAGAACTTGAAGAAACAGGGCCAATGCACCCGCCGCTATCGCTAAAGATGCTACGTATTTTTCGTAGCGAGAAATCACCACACTTAGAAAAGCGAAGGCCAACACGATCAGCACGACCCAGCTGAGTGCAAATGTGAACCAAGGTCCAAGCGTGGAGAAAAAGACGAACCCTTCAGCCACGAGATGGGGGCCAGACAAACCCGTCGTCAATAACGACAAATGCCATCTAAAGACCGCATATCCGACCAACACGACCAGGCCCAGAGTGGCCAACTTTCGCAAACGCTCTGGCGATACCTGCCTCACGATTCCACCCTCGGCGGAGTCCAGATCGCCGAAACGCCTCGATCGCGAATCGACCGGCCAAGACGCAAAACCGGATACAGGTTTGCCCATATCGGGTTGTTCACGACACCTGGTTGGCCATCCTCTCCGGGCAATCCGTACTCGGCAGTCCCATCGGCAAATGCGAGATCAAATTTCTCAATTTCTGTTTGCTCGGCTCGAGAGCCAAACAGTCGATCCCAGAAAGCGAACATGCCTCCAAAATTGCGATCATAAACCTCAGGGGCACGGCTGTGGTGCAGATGGTGGTCTCGCGAGTCGATCAGGAAAAGTCGGAGCACCGAATGCAGCCGCATCGTACGGCTGTGGGTCAGTGCTTGGTAAAAGCCATTCACGAGTCCCGCAAATGCCAGCAGCGACAGCGGGACTCCGACCAGTGCCAGCGGAAGATAAAACCAGTAGGTCAAAGCCTTGTTGAAAAACGAAAGACGAGTCGCCATCGAGAGGTTCACGAATCGCGGCTGATGATGAACGGCATGCACCGTCCACAACACTCCAATCCGATGCATCGACCGGTGATGCACGTAATAGGTGAAGTCGACCAAGACGAGTGCCACAAGAAAGTCGAACATGTTCCAGCCGAACTCAAACAGGCGAAACTTCAAAAGACCAATGTAGAGCGCCACCAATGGAGGCAAAAACACAAGCTTTCCGAGATTATGAAACAGAATGATGACCACGTTGGAAATCAACTCGCGAAGTGATTCTCGCTTCAGCCGCAGCACGGGATACGCAAGCGATTCAGCAAAAAATAAAACCAGCAAAAGTCCATAGATGTAGAGCTCAAGCTCATTGGTCTGGACAAACCGGCGGATCGATTCCCACATAGGATCATTCTAGAACATTCATGACGCAATTGCGATAGTCTCATGCGAACAGTTTTTGCCGCTTGCGCCACTCTCTGCGCCAGCCAATAATTTTGATTATGTTGAGGAAGTATCTTTCGGTCCTTGTCGGAGTCGTATGCATCACTTCGCTGGTTTGGCGAGGCTCGCTGCGCGACTCGACAAATAATGGCTTCCAAGCCACTCCACCGAAACGTGAACTCGACGAATCGAAAATTCAGTTTCGTGAAATTGCAAAAGAAGCCGGGATCGAGTTTCACAACCAGCTCTGGTTTCCGAACAAGAAAATTTCCGCTTCAACACTGGCGCTCCTCGCGATTTTTCCTTCGACCTCGATCTACGATGTCGATAGCGATGGTCGGCCCGACTTGCTGTTCACCGATGCCCATCCCGCCGGTGGTATGAAGCTCTATCTCAATCGCAGCCAGCCAGGTCGACCCGCCTTCGAAGAGGCATCTCGGCAATATGGCCTCGGTCCAGACAGTCTCAAGCCAGGAATCTCGCGCGCGATCTTCGGTGACGTGAACCATGACGGCAAAATCGATCTTGTGATTGCTCGATTTGGTTGCCACGAGGTTCTGCTTGGCCAGGGCCCGAATCGTCCCTTTCAGAGCTTGGACAACGCCCTTCAGGGCTATTGTTCAAACGTGGTCGGACTCAATCTGGCCGATTTCGATCGCGACGGACATCTCGACATTTTTTTCTCGGCCTACTGGAAAGAAGAGGACCTCTCTCGCACTCTTCCTAAAGCTCCGCGACTTCGTTCGTCTCGGTCCGAACAGCCTGGCGGAAAACGTGTGGTCATGCGCGGCTTAGGAGACGGTCGATTTGAAATGACCGAATGGCTGGACTTTCTTCCCCGTAGTTATTCCAACAACGGCGGCATTGCAGACATCGACGGAGACGGCTGGCTCGATCTCTACATCGCCAATGACTACCAATACGACTTTCTTGTTTTCAACCAAGGGGCTGGCAAAGGATTTCGCGAAGTCACCGATCAATGGGCCCCTCACGAGTATCACGGCCTCAACGGCATGAACGCCGACTTCGGAGACTTCAACCGGGACGGCCGACTCGATCTCTACGTCAGCAATATTTCTGCACCACCATTTGTCGCCTACAACAACATCCTGTGGACCCACATGGGTAACCGCTATGAAGATCGATCACGCGAGCTTGGTGCGGCTCATTGCGGATGGTCCTGGTCCGGCAAGTGGGCCGACTTTGACAACGACGGCCAACTTGATCTCGCCGTCGCCAATGGCCGCGCACGTGGCCCAGGCAGCACGGCTGACGAGGCCCGCTCGCTGTGGCATGCACGCGCAATCGCACTCGATGTTCCTTTCTTCCTCAGAAAGTTTGACCCCCTTCTCGACTATCCAAGCACGAAGGGACGTCATCTCTCGGGGTTTGCGCGAAGCTGTGTGTTTCGTCAGAACTCAGGCAAGTTCTGGGATGTTGCACCCTTTAGCGGCGTCACGGACTTAGAAGAAGGGTATGGATTGGCGCTGATAGATCTCGACTCCGACGGCAGAATGGACTTTGTCGTCTCCAATCTTGGCGGCCCAGCCGTTCTTTACCACAACCAAACCGAGAGGGAAAATCAGCGCTGGATCGGATTCGATCTTGGCCCCGATGCGGGAGCTCACAATTACGGAGCCGAGTTCGAACTCGAACTTTCGACCGGAAACAAACTGATCGCCCTTCACTTCCCCAGCAACGGCTTCAACAGTCAAAGTGATCACCGTATCCATTTTGGCCTAAGCCCCTCGGACGGTGAACCCGTCGCACTTATCGTCAAGTGGCCGACCACGGCCACAGCGCCAACCGCAGTCCCAGGCGCGACCACCATCACGACGCCTTGGCAAAAAACAAAGTACACCGAATTAAAATCGCTCTCCTACAACCAGATTCGTCGAAATGCGGGAGAAAGGTTGCCATGATCGAGATGATCAAGAAGATCAAAGATCCCCGCTGGATTCTGGTGTTCAACCACGCTACGTTAGTTGCGTTTGGCATCTGGACCTCGTGCGTGCAGCGGCGGTGGGAACAGATTCTGTTTGCGTTTTTTGTCGGGTACACACTTGATATCGCGATCGGCAAACTGCGCGCTGAGAGCTGGAAAAAGATTTCCGAGCAGTTTATCTCGACGACGGTCATCGTCCTTGGACTTTTGGTTTTCCTTCTGTCGAGACACTGGTGGTTCTACGGTGTCGCCACCTTCGTTGCCATTCTCGCCAAAACCTTGATTGTTCGTCCAAATGGCCACCACGCTTATAACCCGACGGGCTTTGCCATCATCAGTATGGTGGCGATGTTCCCGCACCACGTCTTCGTGCGTGGCGATCAGTACAACGGCTATCTTTTCCCGTATCTCTTTGTTCTCTTCAACGGCACCCTCGCCACCATCCGAGTCGACCGCTGGCGCCAAACGCTGACCTATATCGGGAGTTCGTTTTTAACGACGCTTGTGATCACGTCACTTTCATCCAATCACGAATTTCTTCGCCTCTTCGGACCAGACTTTGGCGTGGAAGGCCTGCTCTTTATGCTGCTGATGTTCACCGATCCAAGAACCTCACCAAGCTCACACCGCATGCAAATACTGGCAGGTTTTGTCATCGGCATACTAAACGTGAGCTTCCGTTCGCTTGAGTTTGCATACTCTCAATTCTTGGCCATCTTTGTCGTGTCGTCTTTCATCGCCCCTTGGTACGACTCGCTCGACAGGTGGAGACCAACATTTTTTTCCAAAGTCCCAAACGCCGTGACCAGAGCGGGCGCTTTCATCCTGGTTGCCGCGCTGCCGGTTTCTTGGCTCTTTAAGGTGGAATCATGGCCCCTCACGGACTACCGCATGTTCTCGGAGGAACGAAGCCTTGAAGACGCTTCGGCCTTACAAGTGTACGTCGATGACGAGCGAATACAGCTACCCTCGCGCTATCACGGCTATCACTTTCTCCTCGACTACATGATCCGTTCAGGCCGAACCGAGTACACCAAACGCCTGCTTCACCACTTGTATCAAAAACACATCAATAACGGTGGGTCGCAAGGTGGCTCGCTCATCGTGAAACGTGTGCGCGCAGACAATTCGACCGTCCCGATTCTCTCCGTCGGAGTACCACGTGCGGGCTGAGCTAACCCAGACCACCGCAACGCGCCTGTATCTGATCGGCCTTCTCTTCGCCGTCTCTTTGCGAGAGGTCACAAATCCGCTTTTCAGCTCCATCCCAACGATCGCTTTATTAGGAATTGAAATTCAGCGCAATGCACAGCTTCACTCACTACAACTACTTTCACTTCTGAGTCTTGCATGGGCTGCCTACCAGCCGCGATCCGCGTTGGCACTTTTCTCCGCGATGCTTAGCTTTAGCCTCTTCACAGCGGCCTCTTATTCGATGGTCTACGTCGACGGCTTTGGCTACCTTCCGCACAGCGAAAACATTCACTTCTTTTTGCTCTCGCTGCTGGCGCTTCGTAACCTCCATCCAAATGACAGCGCTTGGCTATCACGCGCGATGATTTTCGTCATTGGCTGGTCCTACTTCGCGGCCTTCCTCACCAAAATTCGAAGTGTCGGATTCGACTGGGCATGGAACGAAACATTGCCCTATTACTTCACGACATTTTCTTTTCTCTCAGATAGCAAGGCCCTATCTTGGCTAGCTGGCCAGAAGGGCCTCACTACGGCGGCGGGACTCACAACACTGTCATTTGAACTTCTAGCTCTTCCCGCCCTGCTCTGGAGGCCGACTCGACGACCCGCGATCTTCACCGCCGTCGTCTTCCACGCCGCCGTCTATTCGCTATTTGGCATCCAATTTCTTTATTCCTATATTCCAGCATTCCTCCTGATCTGGAGCGAAGATGTCTAAGCGCGGAAAAACGGTAGCCGCACTCTTCTTTACCCCGCTTGTGATCTCGCTGATCATTGGGGAAGAATTTTGGCCAATCACAAGCTTCCCGATGTACTCCAAGCCCTATCAACGCTTCGTTTGGCCAAGCGTCCAAGTTCGTACGCCAGAGGCCTCCAGCTGGACGCCGATACTCGATGAAGAGTGTTATGGGCGCTTGGGTTATGTGCGCTTCCATTTTTCCGCCCTCCGCTTCGGCACAGAAAAAAGAGCAGGAGCTGGTGCCGACGCATTGACCGATCTCACGACTTCGCTGGCTAAGGAAATTGCCCGCACTTGTCCAGATCGCAACTGGGTCTCCCTCAAGGTCGTGTTATTGCAACACGATGTTCGCACCAAGCAAGGACCAACGACTGAATTCGTTCGCGATCTGACAGCAGAGGTGCCAATTGCGCCTTAACTTCACAATCGATACCTCAAGCGAGGGACTTTTCAATCTCACACGAATCTCTGTTTACTCAGCGGTTCTCTTTTCGTTTTTCTTTTTCTTTCGCGGGGATTTCGCAGGCTGGCTTGATCTCGTACCACTTTCCGCATGGACACCGGTTGGTGTCACGAGGTGGCTGTTCCCACTTGTCGAACTCCTGAAGTCACCATCAACGACCTGGATCGCCCACGTCATCGGTCTGGCGTTTCTTATCAGTACTGGCGCATGCATCGCAGGATGGAAGTGGCGTTTTACTAGCATGCTCACACTCCTGCTTTCGCTTGTGGTTTTTGGATTAAAAAATTCTTTCGGCCATGCGTTTCGCTCGGAATCAATCCTGATCTTGGCTCAGTTCCTCATGATTCTCGGCCCCGGCCGTCGCATGTCCGGTTCAGTTCTAAATGCACGAGAAACACTTTTGTTACTTCGCCTGTTGTGGGTTTCCATGTTTTTCCTCAGCGCTTTAAACAAACTCCGATTTAGTGGCTGGGACTGGGCCGCCGACAACTTTGTTCACGACTATCTTCTCGCCAACCAAATCACACGCGCCGGCACACTTGCCGACCGCCCCTTCGCAGAATTTGCACACGTTCTGATCGCACAGCCCATCGCAACACTCGCAATCGGGTACTTTGTGCTTTTGTTTGAGCTTTTGTATCCGCTGATTTTGATCAAGCGACTCAAGATTCCAATTCTCGTCGGAACCTTGTTCTTTCAGCTTGCGACCTTCACTCTGCTTGGAGTGAATTTTCTCTTCTATGTACCACTGTTGCCAATTTGGCTGAAAGAGACCCCATCAAAATGAACGTCGAGATCAAGCGGATGCTCATCACCGATGAAACAAAGGTGGCTATTACCGAGCTTCGCACACTCGCTTATACACCAAAGTTTGGCGAGCGACTGCGAAGCCAAGCCCTTGCTTGGAACCTACACGACGACGAGAGTTTTCATTTTGGAGCCTTCACAGACCAGAAGCTTGTCTCGACCATCCGCCTGACCTATGTGGAAAAACCTGAGCTTTTTGAGACAATCCTACAACTCTCGGCGAAAGACCCCTTTGCAAGCTTACCCTGCTGGATTCTCAGCCGGGCAGCGACAGCACCCGAACACATCGGACGCTCGCTAAACATGCAACTGCGCTCAGAGGCCTATCGCTTCATCCTCACGCGACAAAAGAAATCACCACAAGCAATGGCGACCCCGCTTTATGTCTTTGGTACCGCGCTGAAGAGTTCGCAGCGACTTTCGTTTCTGCAGTCGATTGGCTATGAGTTTCAACCAGGACAGCAGAAGTGGAACGGTTATATTTCCGCGGCACCCACCGAAGTTTCGACATTTCGCTTAGCTATAGACAAAATCGAATCTGCACTTTTGATGATCGACCCCAGACGTTAGGTTCAAGTTGCTTTTGACCTCAGCCAGGATTTTTCGTCTACTTAAGAGGGCCGCACTCAGCTTGGAGATTCGCATTGGACCAAGGTCATAGCCAAGAATTCATTCAGCATCTCATCAACGGTATCAGCCTGGGCAGCATCTACGCTCTCATCGCCCTCGGCTACACAATGGTTTACGGCATCCTTCAGCTGATCAACTTCGCACACAGCGAAGTTTATATGGTTGGCGCATTTGCCGCGTTCTACGTCGGCAAGGCGCTGGGTCTTGCCAATCATCCCGGCATCCTCGCGCTGATCGTCTTGCTCGTCTCAGCCATCGTGGTGTGTTCACTTCTGGGAATCACCATCGAACGTTTCGCCTACCGACCGCTTCGCAAAGCGCCAAAGCTGAACATCTTGATCACCGCCATCGGCGTCAGTCTGCTGCTTCAATATTCCGGACAAATTGTCTTTGGCGCCGACCCCAAACTCTTTCCAGAGGTTATCAAAGATTCGGCGCTGTTTTCCATCGGCGCTGTCGAAGTGCGCTCGTTGGATCTCACGATTTTGTTAGTTTCAACGATTGTCATGGTTGGACTTCATTTCCTCGTCCACTACACGAAAATAGGGACCGCCATGCGGGCCGTTAGCTCGAACGCCAACGTCGCAAGCCTGATGGGTATCAACGTTGACCGCATCATCACCTACACTTTCGTCATCGGATCGTCGTTAGCCGGTGTCGCGTCAGTCCTGGTCGGACTGAAATACCCTAAGATCGATCCACTGATGGGCATGCTCTTTGGTATCAAAGCATTTGTCGCGGCTGTTCTGGGTGGGATCGGCAGTCTGCCCGGTGCCATGCTCGGCGGAGTCATCCTCGGACTCTGCGAAGAAATGGTTGTCGGCTATCTTTCAAGTACGTACCGAGATGCTCTGGCCTTTGGCATTCTGATCCTCATCCTCTTACTGCGACCAGCAGGACTCTTAGGAACCGTGACTCGGGAGAAAGTGTAATGGAAATGCGTGACGGCAGCGCCCGAGCTCAAGCACTGAAGTCTATTCCTGGTCCAGTGATTGGCATCATTGTCCTCTTTGCGATTGCGTTCCTTTTGGACGCGACTGCAAACCCCTACACGCAATTTGTCATGGCCCTGATTTTGGTGAACGCCGTCTTGGCCACGTCGTTGAATCTCGTCAACGGCTTCACCGGACAGTTCTCACTGGGACATGCTGGTTTTATGGCGGTCGGAGCCTACACCTCTGCCTGGCTAGCGACTCGCCCCGAACTGGCGTTTTTACCGGACTATCTCAAGTTTCTTTCGCTTCCGATCGCCGCGGGACTGTTGGCTGCGGTCGCAGGTTACATCGTCGGCCTGCCTTCGCTTCGCCTCAAAGGTGATTACTTGGCAATTGTGACGTTGGGATTCGGCGAGATTATCCGAGTCATCTTGCTAAACTCCGAGGCCGTCGGTGGAGCTCGCGGACTCTATGGTATTCCGGCAGCATCGGCGATTCCTTCTCTCGGAATGTCCGAGTTCATCACACAGTTTTCGATCTCCGCCATTTGGCTTGTGATCACCTTTGTCACTCTCTGGCGAATCGTTCACAGCGCAAAGGGCCGAGCGTTTCTCAGCATTCGGGAAGACGAAATCGCCGCCGAAGCAATGGGCATCAACATCACCCAAGTCAAAGTTCGAGCCTTCGTCATTTCTGCGTTTTTTGCCGGAGTCGGCGGAGCGCTATTTGCCCACACCGTGAAGTACTTGAATCCGGCGACCTTCACCTTCACCAAGTCCGTCGACATCATCATCATGATCGTCCTCGGAGGAATGGGAAGTTTCACCGGATCGGTCATTGCGGCGGCGATCATCACCGTTCTGCCCGAAATGGTTTTGCGCGAACTCCAACAAATCACGGGAGTCGACCTTCGCATGGTGATTTATTCGCTGATGCTGATTCTCTTCATGATTCTTAAACCATCTGGAATCTTGGGCACCCTCGAGGCAACGGATCTCATCCGCAAGCTTCGCGCAAGGCTTAAGCCAGCAGCGGCTCAGGAGCCGAAATGAGCGAAGTTCTCCTGAAAGCAACCAACATGACGATGCAGTTCGGCGGCCTACGAGCGGTCGACAGCTTCAACCTGACCCTGCATTCTGGCGAGCTCGTCGGTCTTATCGGGCCAAACGGGGCGGGCAAAACAACTTGCTTCAACTGCCTAACTAGCGTCTACAAACCGACCGAAGGCAAAGTTGAAATTCGCGGGATCGACACAAAGTCCATGAAACCGTGGCAAATTTCAAAGCTCGGAATGACCAGGACGTTTCAGAACATTCGACTGTTTAAAGATTTAAGTGTTCTCGACAACGTCGCAATTGCAGGGCTGCAACACACCCGCCATAGCCTGCTGGATTCGGTACTGCGCTCACCTCGTCACTACATCGAAGAGTCCCGCCTTCGAGAGCGGGCTTTCGAACTGCTTTCCATCTTCAATCTTCAGGGAAAGGCCGATCACCAGGCAGGAAGCCTACCTTACGGTGAACAACGTCGGCTTGAAATTGTCCGTGCCCTTGCGACAGAGCCTCGGCTGATTCTGCTGGACGAACCGGCCGCTGGAATGAACAACAAAGAGACCGAAGATCTCATGAACACCATCGCAAAAATCCGCAAAGACTTTCGACTGACGGTTCTACTTATCGAGCATGACATGAAGTTGGTTATGGGAATATGCGAACGGATCCTGGTTCTTGATCACGGCGTTCTGATTGCAGAGGGTTCACCTTCCGAAATCAAATCCGATCCCAAAGTCATCACAGCCTATCTTGGCAGCGAAGAGACGGTATGAGCAAAATTCTGACTGTCGAAAATCTCGAGGTGAAGTACGGCGGCATCTTGGCGCTCAAGGGAATCAGCTTTGATGTAAACAAGGGCGAGATCGTGTCCTTGATCGGAGCCAACGGTGCCGGCAAAACAACAACTCTCCGAGCGATTTCCGGCCTCGTCCCATTTACCGGGCGCATACAGCTTCTGCAAAGCCAAGGCGATCAGTGGCTGGATCTTTCGACGATCGCCAAACATGAAATCGTTCGCAAAGGTCTTGCGCACTCTCCAGAAGGCCGCGGAATTTTTCCGAATCTCACGGTTTACGAAAACCTCTTCCTCGGTGCCTTCGCACGAAACGACAAACCGGAGATCGCCAAAGACCTCGAGCACTGCTTCGAACTTTTTCCCAGACTCAAAGAACGCATCAAACAAAAGGCCGGCACACTCAGCGGCGGCGAACAACAGATGGTCGCGATTTCTCGGGCGCTGATGGCAAAACCCAGTGTCTTGCTTTTGGACGAACCGAGTCTCGGTCTGGCCCCACTCATCGTCGCTCAAATATTTGAAATCATCAAAAAGGTGAATTCTGAAGGCATGACGGTACTCTTGGTCGAACAAAACGCCAGAATGGCGCTAAAGATCTCGCATCGCGCGTACTGCGTGGAGACCGGCAAGATCACCCTCTCAGGAAAAGGGCTCGATCTGCTAAAAGACTCCAGAATTGTCGACTCCTACCTCGGCGGCCATTAGGAGGGCGCGGAGTCTATCGTCTGATTCCAATCTCAAGATTGGAATCACTCACGACGCGCTGACTAGGCGCACGACTCCGCGGTAACTTTAAGCCGCTAGAATTAGCGCTTCAACTGAATGACTTCGTTCAGAAGTTCATCTGTCGTTGTGATCGTTTTCGCGTTGGCCTGGAATCCACGTTGGTTCTGGATCAGGTTCACGAACTCGGTTGCCAAGTCAACAGTCGAACGTTCGAGAGACTTCGCGAAGAGCTGACCACGACCAGCGTGTCGCGCCTTACCAACCGCGCCCGCGCCTGAGTCACGCGACTCTTTCAGGCGGTTGTTACCGACTTTGAACAACGCTTCTGGGTTCTCGAACTTCGCCAGTGCAATCTGACCAAGATCTTGTGCTTGTCCGTTCGTGTAGAGTGCCGTCAGAACACCTTCGTCGTTGAACGACATGTTCGTGATCGTTCCAGCCGCAGCACCATCTTGGCGCCAAGAGATCAGATCCGACTCTTTACCATACTGTTTTGAGCCGTTAAGGCCTTTGCCCTTGTCCGTTGTGATCGAATCGCCGAAGTCGATTTTGATCTGCTGGTTCTGCAAAGCACCACCAGTGAAGTTGAAAGCCTGCTTCGAGATGGTTTCAGTATCCAGTTTACCGTCGACAGTGAATGTCAGCTTGGCTGACATAACCTCAGACAGTTTACCCTCTTTGCCGCCGACAATTTCTTTGCCGTCGACCATCCCGCGAACATCCCAGCTGCGATCCGCCGATTTGTTAAAGAACAGCGTCATCAAGTGCTTGTTACCTTGGGAATCGAAAACTTCAACGCCTGTCGAATAGTGAGAAGTTCCGTAGGGATCTTCCGGATTGAAGACTTTGCCGGCTTCAACGCGCGAATCGAGGTTCAGATCCAGCACGATCTCAGTCGTTCCTTTTGCAGGGATCAGCGCACGAGGGAACTTGATGTCTCCAATTTTGTTGACGATCTGACCCTTCTCGTCTGCTTCAAAGCCTTGAACACGCTGACCATCGTTTGAAACCAAGTAACCTTCACGGTCAAAGTGGAACGAACCATCACGTGTGTACGACTCGCCGTCCGTACCACGAAGCACAAAATAACCATCGCCCGAAATAGCGAGATCCGTCGACTTATCAGTCGCATCGACGTTACCTTGCGTGAGAATGGGATTCACGGCTCCGATCTTCACACCGCGTCCGATTTGGTTACCACCCAAGATCCCCTTGAGGTTCTTAGAAATGATGTCCTGAAATTCTGCGCGGCTTGCTTTAAAACCAGTTGTGTTGGCGTTTGCGATGTTGTCGCCGATGACACCAAGGGCCTCGCCCTGTGCGGTCAAACCAGACACACCTGTATAAAGAGATGAAAGAACACCCATGAACCCCTCCTAGGTTACTTACACCGCCATCCTTGGCGGTGTGTTTTAATTTCTGCGACGTCAATCAATCGGTCGCAGGGAGGGCTTCCCTTGTGCCTTCAGCGTCAGTCAAACGCCTCATCATGCCCAAGAGACCAGCCCAATACTCACTCACTCAACTTCGCGCTACCTCGCCATCCTGGCGGAGCAACGCGACTTAAACCACCACAGTCGAATCGATGTTGGTGAAAACATTCTCGCGCATCGCCGCGCGATCCATCACCGTCACAACCGTGTTGTTCTTCACACTCACAATCAAAGCGTTGTCACCGGCCAAAACCAAAGTGTCTCGCGACCCTTTTGATGCAGCTCTTGAAACAGCACTCTCAATGTTCTTCATCATGTCCGGAGCAAACGAAATCCCTCGAGATTTCATTCGGTCCACAGCGTGCGCCGAGAACTTCAGAGCCTCCTTGCTCTGAGTTGTTCCGGCTTGTGTCGCTGTCTGAACTGGAGTCGAATTCAAGGCCTCGCGCAGAGTGTTCTTGAAATCGATCCCAGTATTTTCTTTCCCTCGCGAGCCGATCGAAGGATCGCGGCCAGTGACGTTACCAACGCCACCTGCGATCGCCTTCGGATCAAATTTGCTCGCTATGGAAAGATCGCTCACTTTACTTCCTTCTGCACTTTCGCTAGGAGATCACCCGCCATCGGAATCGAATCCAAGTTGCCGTTCATATCTTCTTCCGGCGCTGGTGGAATGAACTCTTTTGCTACAGGCTTCACCGCCTGATTACCTGATTGTCCAACGTTTAGTGGCGTCGCGAAAGTCTGGTTTTCAATTCCTGGATCTTCGATCTTTTTCACATCCGACAAACGAATCGACTGTCCGTTGACGATGACCATCGGTCCTTGGTTAGTGAAGTCGACACCAGAAATGCGACCTTCAAAAGAACTCTGTGCGTAAACTTTTCCGCCACTCGAAGAGTTGGCTTCAACTGAAAATTTGTACTCGCCCGGACGCGCAGGAAGGCCGTCATCCATTAAGCCGTTCCACTTGATCGAGTTCGGACCTTTTGCCATCGCGCCAAGATCCAAAGTGCGCACAGTTTTTCCAGTAACGTCTTTGATCGTGATCTTCGCCTTCGCCGCATCACCTGCGAGCGTGAAGTTAAAGCCGTGCTCGGTATCACCCGCTGCTCGCGCGACTTTCGAAGCATCGCCACTGACACGTTTTCCGATGAACGCCAAGGCGCCGAAGTTGCCCTGACCATTTTGCGCTTTCGCCAAATTCTCGATTCCTGATCCGATATTGTTCAATTGCTCAAGTGACGAGAACTGAGCCAACTGTGCCGCCATCTCATGGCTCTGCATCGGATTTGTCGGATCTTGGTTTTTCATCTGCGTGAGCATGAGTTTAAAGAACGCGTCCTTATCGAGCTCGTTGCTGCCAGTCGTGCGAACACGACGAGCCGGATCGACCCAGTTTGGATCTGCGATCTTGTTTAAAACATCACCGATGGCCTGGTTGCCGTAGGCTTTTTGGAAGTCCCCAGCACCAGCCGTGTTCATAGAGGGAGCATCTTGATTTGCACCCTGCCTCATGGCTGCCTGATCGGATTTACCTTCCGACCACATCTGAGTTCCGCGTTTTACGCCCATTACCGACATATTCTCATTCCACCTATGCTACGAGATCCAAACGACGATTCGATGCAGACTTTGTGTTAGCGCCTGATGCCGTCACACCTTCCATCTCGGGAGGTGCCGGTCTACGTGGCGCGCCGTAAGAACGAAGCCCACTTCCATCAGTGAACCCTTGGCGGAACGCCTCGCGGTCTTGACGGAACTGGCCCATAAAATCTTGAGCCATCTGTCTGGCTTGTTCGCGAGACGCATCCTGCTGAGATTGCTCGAAGCGCTGCTTCGCCATCTCTGTTCCCACTTCAATTTTTAACGCATCAACATGAAGCTTATTGGCAGCTAGCGATGTCTTCAGGTCGTCGAGTCCCGACTCAAGCAACTTCTTCGCCGAGTCCGACTCGGTCAACATCTGAACTGCAACTTGCCCGTCCTTAACTTGAACCTTCAAATGAACTTCACCGACACCTTCAGGCTTGAGCTGCATCTTCATTTCGCCGCCACCCTTTTGCAGAAGAAGCTGGGCATTGCGAATCACGTCTTGCGCGTTCTCTTTAACGGCGCCTTCCGCCTGCGGCATCATTGTTGCCGTAGCCAGGCCAGCCATACCAGCGACGGCCGGCTTGCCCTGATCAGGCAAAACAAAACCGGGAGCTTGTGGTGTTGCGGAACTCGCTTCTTTTAAGACGGACTCGAGGCTCTCAGATTTCTTTTGATCGACATTCATCGTCTTGGCTGATGCCGCCACTTGCGCGACGCCAAGTTCAGATGTCACACCGTTTTGCACCGAAACCGAACTCAGTGCGGCCTTCAGCGCCGCGCTGAGTTCCTTAGCCGAACTGTCTTTTTGTTCGGGCATCTGATCGGCGACTTCAACGCCTCCATCAAGCGTCATCTCGCGCGAAAGGTTCTGAGCAACATCCGTCGGCTCAACTGGAGTCTGATTTCGGATGGCAAACGAATCATTTAAGCTCGTGATCGATTTCTGGAGCTTGTCAAAAGCGAGTTCCTTCTCGCTCATCACCTTCAATGTAACGCCAGCACCAACACCAGCTAGCGTCTCATTCAATGCGCTTTCGCCGGTCGTATCCAACATCTGGCGATAGATGCGTTCGGCTTTTGGCATCTCTTCAGACTTCAAACCAAGAGATTTCAGAATGTCGCCCATCGACTCTTCTGGCGAAGCTTGCAGTTTTTCAGGTGTCAATTCAGCGAAAGCTTTAATGATTCGCTCAGGCTCGATACCAAATTCGGACTTCATCTGCTTGAGGAAGTCTTGCATCGAGCCGTTTCGTGCATCTTGTTCGAGATTTTGTATCGTGCCCAGTTCTGCAGCCAGATCTTGAATCACTTGGTTCAGCGCCGACTGAGTCGAAGCCTCGGCCGAGTCTGCCACCACCGGCTCGGTGCCCGTCGTCACTTCGACCGGCTTGGCAGACGTCACGGGATTCTGAGCAGTGGCCGCAGTGCTAGCACCGGCAAGGGCTTCGCGCTGTTCATCGCGCTTGGGCTGAGCCTTCGTCACTTGTGTGGACTCGGGAGACAACGAAAAGCCAGACGCGACGGAATCACTTCCGCTCGTCTTCTTCGTCATCATGTTTGGTCGGTTGAATCCTTCAACCGCGCCAATCCCGCCAATCTTCACTTGCGCCCTCCATGGCCAAGCTTCGAATCTTTTACTTCTGCGAATTCTCTTCCGATGCTGGCTGCCTGTAGCCCGTCAGCATTTCAGAAAGTTTCATCGCCTTTGCAGCCGGCATCGTATTTAGGATCTCGGCCGCATTCTTTTTCTTCATCTTATCCAGAATCGACACAGCAAGATCTTCGTTCAAACTCTCGATGATCTTTGAAGCCTGTGTCGGCTTCATGTTCGAGTAGACATCTACCAGCTTGGCGACTTTTTCTTGGTCTTGCTCGACTCGACCCTTCAAAGTCTCGGAGATTTGTTTACGCATCTCCTCAAGTTGTTTGATCTTCTCCTCGATCCCTTCTCTCTGCTTCTGCAATTCCTCTTCCAGCTTCACGATCTCCGCTTCGCGACGGTCGAGCTCAGCCTTGCGATCGTTTAACTTCTTGAAAAAACTCAATTCCTCAGGGGTCCACTTGGTCACGTCCAGGCTGGAGTCGGCTTTCTCCGTGCCCTTCCCAGACGCGGCAACTCCTGCCGCATTGGATTTTTCTGCCGCATTTGTCGAGGCAGACTTTGCCTCTGCTGAATCAGCCGCAGCAGTGTTAGCCGCAGCCGGTTTCGCTGTTTGAGCGACGGCTTGGCCGAATGGGCTCATTCGAATTTGCGGAAATCCCATCTGGTTCCAGGCGCGGACAAAGCCATCCATCGATTCTGGGTTCATGTAACCCGCAACACCCGCAACCATTGAACAGAGCAACATCAACGAGGCGAAGATCGGAGCTTGTCTCGCGCTACGACGAGATCGTTGCTTCTTTTCTTGACGACGCGACTTCACTCTCGCCGCGAGATGCTCTCGAACAACGTCTTCCGGCGACATGGCTTTGCCATTCTCCTTGGTACGTACGGCCGTCTTTTTTGCTTGTTGGAAGAACTTGTCGTATCCGGTCATCTTCATACCTCTAGAATGCTTGCCTAGAGCGGAAAACCTCAAGGCCAGCTCGACAATCAAGGACCTTCGGCGCGTTTCTGGCCCACACCACGGATGATATTGAGGTCATCAACCTCCATAGCTTCCTTGCGATCGATTCCTTCGCGAAACTCTTGCAGTTTTTTCTCTCGAAGTTTTTCTAGAGCCTGACGATCTTTCGCAGCCGCGATCAGGTGCTCTTGCTCGACTTCCTCGACCTGCATGCATTCGCGAACGACTTTGCGCTGCTGCTCGATGCGAAGATTTTGACCTCGAATAAAGAGATCAATGTCCTGAAGCGACAAGATCATTTCGTGACCGCCGCCGCTGGACTGCATGCGATGAGCGCGCTGTCGAGAATCGTCGATGGCCTTGTACATGGACTCCAGCTTGTCCTTTGCTTCCTGCGTGCGCGCCATGGCTTCAAAGTACTTACGTTTGGCCTCGTCCTCGAGGCGCTTGCGGTGTTCGAGTACTTTCTGCAGACGGAAGCGGAATTTCATCTATCAACGCCCTCGTCCCAAGATCTGCACCATTCGCCGTGCACAATCCTCAATCGAAGTCGCATCTTCGACGTCTTGACGAAGAAACGCCTCAATTTCTGGGTAGAGTCGTATCGCCTCATCAATCTTTGGATTGGAGCCGGGTTTGTAGGCGCCGATGTTGATCAGATCTTCGGCCTCTCGATATACGGCAATCAATTCGCGCATCCGGCGAGCGAGTTCCATGAATTCTTTCGGAACAATCTGGCGCATAACACGACTTGTACTTGGCAAAACGTCGATCGCCGGGAAATGCCCCTTAGCGGCCAATCGGCGGTCTAAAACCAAGTGGCCATCGACGATGGATCTCACAGCGTCACCGATGACATCGTTCATGTCATCGCCTTCTACCAAAACGGTGTAGAGCCCCGTGATGCTTCCGCCATTTTCGAACGAACCCGCCCGCTCGAGAAGCTTCGGCAGAGCCGCAAAAACACTTGGTGTGTATCCTTTTGATGCCGGTGGTTCACCTGCGGCCAATCCAATTTCTCGTGCCGACATTGCAAAGCGGGTGACCGAATCCATCATCAAAAGGACGTGCTGCCCCTGCGAAGCAAAGTATTCTGCAATCGTGGTTGCGACATAGGCACCGCGCATCCTGAGAAGCGGACTCTTATCGCTTGTCGAGCACACAACAACCGAACGCTTTAGTCCTTCTGGACCCAACACATCTTCAATAAACTCTTTCACCTCACGACCGCGCTCGCCGATCATGGCGATCACGTTGACGTCGGCGTTCGAAGAACGGGCCATCATACCCATCAGGACTGACTTTCCCACACCCGACCCAGCCATGATTCCTATACGCTGACCACGTCCAACCGTCGTCAACGCATTGATCGCGCGAATTCCCAAGTCCGAGATTTCACGAATCGGCTCACGATCCAACGGATTGACGGTCGATGCGTAAAGCGAACTTTCATCGAGCGCCTCGATAGGCCCCAAGGAGTCGATTGGCTGCCCAAGACCATCAATGACACGCCCAAGTAAGCCACGTCCCGTTTTCACGGTCGCGTTCGACTGCTCAAGCACAACGCGCGAACCTAGGCCGACACCTTTCATCTCACCAAGTGGCATCATGATGACTTGGCGGTCACGAAATCCCACAACTTCCGCTAGGAAACTTTCCGCACCGGCAGTTGGATGCACACGGCAAGTCGACCCAACAGCGGATCCAGGAAGGTAGCCAAGCATCGTCTGGCCCACGACTTGAGTGATTTTTCCGGCATCTTCTGTGACCCGGTTACGGTCGAGGGCGGCTTTGTAACGAGTGAGGTCAAGTTCGGTCACGTTATTCCTCCTGAGAATCTGGAGGCACGATCACGTCTTCTGTTTTGGGGCGAACCTCATTGAGGGTCGCCCATACTTTCTCAAGACGTTTTTCCATGGTGGCGTCGACTTGCCCGTAGTTGGTGACAATCACGCACCCGCCTGGCTGAATGTCATTCGATTCTTCGAGTTTCGCCCGCTTCATGAACTCAAAGTCTTTCGAAAGACGCTCTTTCATGCTCTCGAGGAATTGCAGATCCT
>CAKQVW010000004.1 GCA_934277865.1 uncultured Pseudobdellovibrionaceae bacterium
TCGGTACACTGCCCGCAGTCCGGTGGTGGATACCCGCCGGGTACTCCGACAGGACCGACTTTCGCTAATTATCGCTGCTACGGCTACGTCTTTAATCCCGGTGATCACGACTACTTTGTTGGACCAAAAATCAATGCTGATGAAATCGAACTCGTGGCCGTTCGGGCTGACGGCAGCAAACGCTCCAAAAAGTCCGAGTACGATGGAGCAAAAGGGCAATCGAAAGAGACCTTCAATCTATGGATTGAAACTCTCTTCCAAAAGCCGCTTCTTAAAATGGGTCGCAACGATGTGACATGGACACTGAAACGCAGTGGACGCGCTGTGCAGACTGGCTCATTCATCGCGGAGGTCTTCGATCGCGGTGATCTCCGCTGCCCGGCAGCTTCAGAAACATCTTGGGATCCAGCGGATTGCCAAAGCTCCGGGCGCATTTGCAGCGACTACTTTTTCCGCTACGGAAACCAGTGCCGCTAGGTCTTTAGAAGTTCCAGCTTAAGGCGCGACTTACTTCTTTGGAGTCGCGCTTGGCTCTGGCTTAGCAGGTTCAGACGCCTTGGCCTCTACGGTCCCGGACGAGAGTGATCCCGCTCCGCCAAAGTTTTCCATGACCTTCCATGCCTTCAGGTAATTGTAGGCCTGCCCGACTTGGAAATCCTCTTGCAGCAGCTTTTCTCGAGGCGAAAGATTCGTTTTCTTAGTCGAATCCTGTTTGAACCAAACCATGCTGTCAGAGCTCGAGCTTGTCTTGCTCTCTTCCTTTTTCTTTTTCTCGTTATCGCCTAACAAGTGGCGACCGAGATCCTGCTCCCGACGAACATCGCGACGAATGATGGCCTTTTTAAACTGTTCGGGATCAACATCCTCGACGATCACATCGGGTTTCACCCCTTCCGACTGAATCGAACGACCGCTTGGAGTGTAGTAGCGCGCAACTGTCAGTTTTAAACCTGATCCATCGCCCAGCTTCACCACCGATTGAACACTGCCTTTTCCAAACGTCTGCTGTCCCATAATCAGAGCCCGTTTGTTGTCTTGAAGCGCACCGGCCAAAATTTCTGAAGCACTTGCCGAGTACTCGTTAACAAGCACGACGATTGGGAAGCCATTGTAAGTCCCGCCCTTTTTCGCGTAGATGACTTCCTTTTCCTTTTTATTTCGGCCAATCGTACTGACGATCACTCCCTCTTCCAGAAAAAGGTCGCTGATCTTAACGGCCTGATCCAACAGTCCACCTGGGTTGCGACGCAAGTCGATCACCAAACCACGCAATTCTTTGTGTTTCTTTGTCAGGTCCTTAAGTGCCTTTTCGAAATCCGTCGCAGAATTTTCGATGAAGCTTGTGAGACGAATGTATCCAATGCCGTCGTCAAGATCCGTCAGTTTGACGGACTTCAGCTTTACCGTTCCACGCGAAACCACGAATTCTTTTGGCTTGTCGAATCCTTCGCGGAAAATTCCCATGCGAACCTTCGAGCCTTTTTTACCTCGCATACGCTGAGCCGCTTCCGCGAGGCTCAGCCCCTTTGTTGACTCGCCGTTGATTTCAACAATTTTGTCGCCCGCTTGGATGCCGGCCTCCCAAGCTGGGGTATCTTCAATTGGCGAAATCACGGTCAAGATGTCGTTCTGCAAAGTGATCTCGATACCGAGGCCGCCAAATTCGCCACTCGTCTCGCTTTCAAACTCCTTGTACACCTCTGGTGGCAGGAAGTTTGTGTGAGGATCAAGCTCTTGAAGCATCCCACGAACTCCACCGTAGATCAGCTTGGTCATGTCGACCTCTTCTACGTAGTACTGCTGCACGAGATTCAAAACCTTCGTGAAAATCTGCAAGTCCGCGTAGCGCTCTTTAGCATAAGCCAACGTGCCTGCGGTCGTGAATGCTCCGAGGAGAAATCCCGATATGCCGATGGATGTCAAGAATGTGAGCGTGACGGCCGATCGCCCGAGTTTGTTTAGTTTTGCCATTTGGAATCTCCCTGTTCAGCTGCAGCCAGTTGCGAAGTCTGGTTTCGTTTCTTCATTTTTTTATCGGACAGCAGTGGACTCTGTTTGGAGATCCATTGTGCCGGGTTTTCTGGCTCCGAAAAATGTCGGAACTCAAAGTACAAGCTCCCGCGAACTTCGGCGAAGTTTTCTCCACGTCGAAGTTTTGTCCCGACCGGGTGTTGAACGGGTTCGACTCCAGAGTATATCGAATAGTAGTGGTCTTCATGGTCTAGGATCACCGTTTGACCATAGCCATCGAGATCCCCAACGAACACCACCGTTCCGTCGTCCGTCGCGAGCACCGCCGTCGTTCCGCGAATACCACCTTCGGGTACACGAATGCGCCAGCCCTTGTGGGTGATCTTAAAACGAAAGCGTTCATCCACGTGCAAGCCGAAATCGCGCACGATGTGGCCGGCAGCTACGGGCGACATCAGCGACCCGCGCTTTTCAAAAATCGAAGGCCTGAGAAGTTGCGCCAGTTCCTGATCGGCCGGCGCAACTGAGCGACGTAGACGACGAATTTCCGAAATTCGCCGTCTCGTTTCTTGGTCGATCTGGCTTGCAAGCTGGCTTTTTGCTTGATGCTCTTTTGCAAGCAGCGTTTCCTGCCTTTGCACACGTTTTTCCACCAAGAGCAGTCGCTCGACCTGACGTTTCAGCTTGCTCCTCTGCTTGCCGAGATCTGCCAAATTTGTTCGATATGATCGTATGAGTTGAAAGTCCCGATCCGAAATGATCTTCAGATTCCTCAAGGCCGAATCAAATTCAAACGCGCTATGCGAGGAAAAGATCGCTCCAAAGTGTCTGTCACCCGACACTTTGTAAAGCGCCCGAAGCCGCACCTTCAGACTTGCACGCTGCTTGGCAATCTGTGCTTCAAGTGTCTGAATCGCTGCGGCCAAAGTCGCAACAGCATCCTGACTCTGCAGAAGATCGTCAGTCAGGCGACCCTTATCCATCGAGATCTTTTTCATCCTCTGGTTAATCGCATACAGCGATCCCAGGAGCTTGCGCTTCTCGACCTCGGATTCATTGATCACTTCGCGTGTCTCACGAAGTTTGGAGGCCACATCTTCACCGTTTTGAGCCCAAACTGTGGGACCAACGGTGGAGACGAGTAAAATGCAAGCCAAGCACGAGATCCGACTCAAACCAGATCTCCTTTAGCAGCGAGCTTTCTCGCCGCTGCCCATCCATCGTTCATCGATCGAACCGTCAGCCATGCGCCAACAGCCCCGAATCCGGCTGCAAGTGCAACGATCATCGCCATTTGCCAGACGGGATAGAAGTGAAACTCGGTTGCAATGCGTGCAAAGGCCAAGCTTTTTTTCATCACTCCAAGTTGCCAAGCAAAGATGGCACCATTGGCAGCGACTGCCAAAGCGGCCGCCACCGCCGCCAGCAGAGCTCCTTCCGCAATGTAGGGACGACGAACAAAGTTGCGAGTCGCTCCGATGAGCTCGAGGATCTCAATCTCCTCCCGACGTCCTGCAACCAAAGTTCGGATTGAATTGCCAACTATCAGCAGGGCTCCGAGCATCAATATTCCGCCAATGGCAATTCCGACCGCTTGAATCACATTGAGAAACGAGGCGTAGTTGCGAATCCAACTTTGCCCGTAACTCACATCCTCAACACCATCCATCGACTGAAGCTGCTTTGCCAATCGTTCGATTTGCGCCAAACTTGCATCTGCCGAACTTTCCGCCTTCAGGCGAACATTGAAACTTGCTGGAAACGGTGTCGTAAACTCCGGATCGTCCATCAAGTCGGGTGCATAACTCGCCATTTGATCACGAAACAAGTCGGCCGCTTTTTCCTTCGAAATGAGCTCGACTTCTGCAACTGCCGAAATCTTTTCGATTTGTCGCTTCAAGGCCTCTGTCGCCACGCTGGGAAGTCCGTCTTCCAAGTAGACTGCGACCTGAATCTTCTCACCCCAAACGGTCAGCACACGTCGAAAGTTCATGGACACCGTGAGCATGAAAATCACGATCGCAAAAGTGGCGGTCAAAACTCCCAACGTAGCAAGCTGGGTGCCTGGGTGATGGCGCCATGACCGACCGATGAGGTCCATCAAACGTGTTGCCACTGCCCCTCCGATTCTGCCTTGGCACCTCGTGTGATCGAGCCACCACGAATGTTCACGACGCGCTTGCCGGACTGTTGGACCAGGCCGTTGTCATGAGTGGCGATGAACAACGTTGTTCCCTGAGCATTGGCTCTTTCAAAAAGCGCCATAATCTCTTGCGCCATCGCCGCGTCCAGGTTGCCTGTCGGCTCGTCCGCAATCAAAAGTCCCGGTCGGTGCACAAGCGCACGTGCGATCGCAATTCGTTGCTGTTCGCCACCCGAAAGCAGCTCTGGTAAGTCATCACGTCGATTTGCGAGACCGACCTGATCAAGACACTCGTGCACTCGGCGCTCGATCGCCGCAGTAGATTCTCCCAAAATCTGCAAAGGGAGCGCCACGTTTTCAAAAATTGTGCGATCGCGCAAAAGCTTGAAATCCTGAAACACAACTCCGATTCGACGCCGAAATTTAGGCAGATCGCCAGTGCTCAGTCTGCCGATATCATAACCCAAAACACTGGCACTTCCTGAGCTTGGTCGATCAAATGCCGAGAGCAGACGAAAGAGAGTCGTCTTTCCCGCGCCACTTGGCCCGGTGAGGAAAATGAATTCACCCTTTTCGACTTCCAACGAGACATCGCGCAGAGCATGACACTCGCGGGAGTTCGCGCCTCGATAGGTCTTGTAGACATGTGAGAATGTGATCATTCTCCTAGCGTAGCGAATTACGGCTCAAAGTGGCTCGCGCCGTACGTCTAGATTGCAGGACCAACCGTAGAAACCAGACGTTTAGACAATTCCAAGCTGACGAAGCACTCGCTCGTGCTGGTCGCGCATCGCTTCGCGAAGTGCTTCGGACATTGCCTCGCGATTGCGTAAAAGTACGAATGCGTTGCGGTGGCGCAGGACTTCGGAATAGGGAGTTTTCACCGAATCGATCACAGCGCCGCTGCGGAAGACGCGTGTCACCAGCCATGGGTTTTCAAACCCCCAGTCCTCGGTCTGGACGTGGTAGGCAACCCCTGCCAGCGAAATGTCGGAATTAAAACCCTTCTCCATAGGAATAGCTAAGCGGCCTCGTCCAGTCTGGTCAATCACTAGGAAGATTTTGCCGATGAGAATTCGATGTTCGAATCGCTCAAAGTCTCCATTTCGGCGCTCTTGGCAGTCTGCTTTCTTGCGAGCTGTTCTCGCGGAGGCGGTGGCTCCACCCAGCTTCCAAGCCAAGCTCCAGACGACCTCTGCCCCTACCGACCCTCGCGGACGTTTTCTGATCCCGTGCAAGTCTCGGGGCTCGCTCACTACGAGTATCGCGTCAATGGCAACGGCGTAGCCAGCGACGACGGGATCACGTTTTCTCCTGTCGCATACGCCACTGCTGCCACTCGAACCTATTCGCTCGAACTCGATGGAACCACCTATGCCATCGAAAGCACCGGAAGTGGTTACACCGGGCAAGCCGACGCCATCACCAAGCTGAAAGCGGCCATCAATGCCGACACCACCTCCGGATTGTATGCGTACGGAGTTGGCAGCAGCATGACTGTTACAAAACCCAACTCCTTAATTGCACCAGTCGTCGGAGCATTTAGCCGTCTTACTCAAGACGGCACCAACCCCACCGGTCGGCCGATTCGTTTCGCCGAAGTCACAGTCCGCGATAGTTCGGGCACGATCGTCCAATGCGCAGAAACCGATCAGTTTGGCGACTTCGCGTTCGAACTACCAAAAGCGACAGGCAGCCACACCATTGAAATCGGATCACGATCCTTCAACGATCGCAATTCCTCCTACGTATTGAACTCGCCGACGGAGAATCGGCACTACATTTTAAAAACAAGTGTGAGCACAGATAGCGACACCGCCGGACTCTTTCTTCGCGCACGTGTTCACGGTGGCGAGCTGCTTGGCGGTGCCTTCAACATGCTCGACCAGATTCTCAATGCCCAGGACTACCTGCGGTCGACCACAAGCTCTTGTGATCAACCCGGCCACCCCAGCTATTTCCCAGAATGTGTTCCGTTTACGGTCGCACCGTTAGTCAAAATCTATTGGAAGCCTGGGTTCAGTCCTGCTGCATATGTCGGAGTCAACGGCGCGATCAGCTACTACCTCAACGGACGACGAGAGATGTACATTCAAGGCGGCCAAGGCGGAAACGTGCTCTCTAGCGACATGGACCACTTCGACAATTCGGTGATCCTGCACGAGTACGCACACTTTCTTGAAGACGTTTACGGCTCGCCCAACTCACCAGGCGGAAGCCACAATGGCGACTCGATCATAGACCCGCGTCTTGCCTGGAGCGAAGGCTGGGCCAACTTTTTCCAAGCCGCCGTCACGGGCGATCCCCGTTACCGCGACACCTACGGCTCTCCCGACTGTTCGTCGGCCTGTGCCGGCGCCTACTTCGATGAACCGCTGGATCCGGTTGGTGTTCCACCAAACGATTCGCCAACGTTGGGCGCTCTTGGCGAAGGCAACTTCCGAGAGTTCTCTATTTCTCGGCTGCTTTGGGATGTTATCAAACCCACAGGTGGAGTCAGCCAGTTTTCAGAAATTTGGCGCGTCTTTGTTTCTCCCAGTTCCGGGATGAAGGTCGTCAACGACCCTTTCAAAACAGTTGGTCGCTTCCATCAAATTCAGGCTGATTTAAGAGATCTCAATTCTTGGTCAAGCATTCGAATCGCCGAAGAGCAGATGCCCGGGTTTCAGTTCTATGCGACACCTTTCTCAAAACGCGCTCCTGGAAACTGTTCAACGTCGCCAGTCTCGATGTCTCCGACACGATTCACGTGGGACGACGGCTCTTTTCAATATTCCGATCAGTACAGAAGCAATGACTTCTATCGATTCGACCACACCGGCGGAGTAATTCGACTCGAGCTCTTTTATGAAAAGGACACGAGCAATCCACCCGATCTCGATTTCTACCTTTACTCTCAAAATTACTTGTACGGACGCGCACGCGACATCCTCCTCCAATCGGCGATCTTGGGGGACGGCTGCCCAAATAACGGCCTCATAGACCCCGAAAATCCTTTCCAAGCGCGAAACGGGTGTCCAGCTAGGCCCCCAGGAATTCCCGTCTCGTTTGGGTATGAAACCGCCGCCCTCGACCTCCTACCAGGCACCTATATGATTAACGTCAAGGCCGACACAGCAATTCGTGCCGGCGCGACGACGAATTATGTCATACTGATAAATGGGAACGAACTCTGCCCCGTGCTTTAGAGGAGTGTATGAATCAAGATCCGAATAAACTCTCGCGCCCTCACAAAATTCTCGTGGCAGCCGCGACAACTCTGTTGGTCACAGGCTTGCTGTGGAGCATCCGCCATCCTGAGAATTCCCAACTGTCATCCAGCGACTCGCACGGTCACCGAGGGCCCGCTTCTCACAACGCGGATCCACATAAACAGAAGCGAGAAATCGACAGCAACACGCCTCCTCAGGGCAAAGCCGCCAATGGCCACGCCGTCACGATCGTTGCGAGAAACAGCCGAGGCGAAACGATCTCACTTCCTGTCGATGGCGACTTTTCAAAGTACGATCTCGTGAACTCTCAGTTCACGCTCACCGCAACAATCACGGCAAATCGCCATATGGCGTCTCATGATTTTTCGTGGATTTTCCCTCAGACCTATCGAGTCGTCTCAGGTTCAAGTGTCGGTGTTGTACCCGAACTTCAGCCGGGACAAATTCACACAATCGAGATTTCGCTCGACCGCGGAACCGAGCCCGAGCAACCAATTGTTCTTCATGTCTACAAGTTGGTGAACTCCGAGCCGCGCGGCACGATCGTGCAGTTCGACTTTCCAAAAGCTAAGAGTGCGCAGATGTCGAAGTCATCTGCTGTCGACCTATCCAACGAATCCTTCGTCCAGTAGAACTCACACTCGTTACATCGGAATGACTTCAAGCTCCGGATCGAACTGCTCGCGCAAGATTCCTTGAATCGCATCAAGCGTCGCACCGACCGAGCTTGGACAAGTTCCACACGCTCCCTGATAGCGGACCTCAAGACGATGATTCTCGTACTTTACAACTTCGATGTCTCCACCATCTCCCTGAAGATGCATGCGCACCGTTTCGTCCAATATGGTTTCAATTCGCTGGATATCCGGTGGTAAATTCGAACGATCGATTTGCTTACGTTCTTCCTCCATCAGGAAGTGAGGGTCATGGGTGGGCATGCGCGTCTGCAAAATGGCCTTCACCTCTAACTGGAGCGTGTCGACATCTGTGTCTTCGGCGTAGGTCACCGTAATGACGTTCTCAAAGAAATGGAGCTGTCTGACTCCATCAACCATGAAGAGATCTTCCGCCACACGAATACCCACCGCCTCTGATGGACGAGAAAAGGTCGCCTTACCCTGCATTTTCACAGGTACGTTCAAAACGAACTTCAATGCATTCGGGTTGGGGGTGGGCTGAACACGGATGAGAATAATGTCTGTCGAGCTATTCAAGTTAACATCTCCTTGGCTTTACGAAGGCCAGCCAAAAGGCTTTCGACTTCCGCAGCCGTATTATAAATCGAAAATGAAGCACGAACGATGGACTTGGTTCCCAATCGGCTCATCAATGGTTGACAGCACATGTGTCCTGCCCGAACCGCAATTCCTTGCTGATCCAAAACCGTCGCCACGTCACTTGCGTGAACGCCATCAACATTAAATGCGACGATCGCCGTGCGATGTTCTGGAGCACCGTACACCGTAAAACCCTCTAGAGAGACCAAGGCCTGACGGGCTTTTTCCGCCAAAGACTTTGCATGCTGAATCGCAAGCCCCGAGTTCTGCGCCCGGAACCACAAGATCGCTTCACCAAGTCCCAGCGCACCACCGACATTGGGTGTGCCCGCCTCAAATTTTTGTGGAACGTCCGCCCAGGTAGTTTTCTCAAACGTCACCTGGTGAATCATGCTGCCGCCGCCCTGATAAGGCGGAAGCTCTTCAAGCAACATCTTCTTTGCCCACATTACACCAATTCCAAACGGCGCAAAAACCTTGTGCCCAGAAAACGCGACAAAGTCCGCATCCCATGATTGCACGTCAACTTGCTCGGCCGTCACAGACTGCGCGGCATCCACAACCAAGAGACTACCAGCAGCGTGTACATCAGCCGCAATCTCTCTCACTGGCACAATCGTTCCAAGAACATTTGAACACGCTGTCAGCGCCACAACCGCTGTTGGCTTTTTCAGGAGCTCACGCAAGTGGCCGCGATCTATCTCGCCGCGATCGTCGATACGGACCACAGCAAGCTCCGCACCCGAACGCGCCGCCGCCAATTGCCAAGGCACGATGTTCGAATGGTGCTCCATCTCGGAGACCACGATTTGTTTTCCCGCTAGGCGACCAGAATCCGCCAAGCATGATGCCACCAAGTTCAATGACTCTGTCGTACCGCGCGTGAAGACCACTTCCTCTTTCGTGGAGGCACCAACAAAGTCTGCGACAATTTGCCGGGCCGACTCATAGGCGTACGTCCCCGTCTCCGCCAGCAGGTGCGCCCCGCGATGGACATTGGAGTTCTCGGTTGTGTAGTACCGACTAACTCGGTCGATGACCGATTGTGGCTTCAGTGTCGTGGCTCCGTTGTCGAGATAAACGAGATTCTTGCCTCGAACCTGAACTTTCAATTGAGGAATCGCGGCTCGTACAGAATCTACGGAAAATCCCGACAACGCGGTCACGTGTCCTCCCAGCGGAGTCCCACCAGAGCCTCGTCGACTGCTTGACGACCAAGCTTTCGCAAAGCCTCCGATTCGAAGCGATCAACAACTTCAAATGCGAAGCCACGAGCCAAGACTTCCGCGGCCTGCGACTGCGTGATCCCACGCGAACGCAGGTAAAACAGATGTTCCTTGTCGAGACGACCTACGGCAGCTCCGTGCGCCGCTTTGACATCGTCGTTTTCGATCTCGAGTTGTGGCTTCGTGTCGATTTCCACTTTCTTGGAAAGCAGAAGGTTTTTATTCATTTGGGACGAGTTAGCGCCGCTCGCACCTTTGGCGATCACGACTCGGCCGTTGAAAACACCGCGGGCCTCATCGGCCAGCACCCCTTTATAAAGCTGCTGGCTCTGTGTATCTCCCACCAGGTGAAACAAATTGGTGTGATGGTCCAAGACCTCTTTGCCTTGGCCAACAAAAACACCGTCGGTCACGGCCGAGGCATTTTTCTCAAGTAGCTCGACATAAAAATCTTCACGAGCCAGCGCCGCGCCGGAGGAGACCTGAACCGCATGATAGCTGGCCTTTGCTTTCAGACGTGCAAGTGCCGAGGCGATCACCACGCCATCTTCGCCGCGCTGGATTCGCAAGTGCGACATCTTCGCAGACTGTTCAAGATGTAAAACCGTCTGCACAGACTGCGCATCGACACCACGTCCATACGATTCCGCCAACACCACATCAGCACCTTCGCCAACGTCGACGTACGCCATTCCAAAGGACCACTGATCCTTCGGTAGCGACTTCCAGTGAATCTCAACTGGCTCGGCAGCAGAATAACCCTTCGGGATTTTGACAATGAATGGATCATCAACAAAGGCGCGGCAGAGTTCCGCACCAAATCCTAGGTCACGGCGAGTAAACGTCTCGCGCAGTCGGCTCTCCAAGGCACGAAGCTCGTCTTTCGAACCCCATGCCGATGTTTCATCCGCCGCCAAAGATTTTGTCAGCTGTGAAAGCGTGAACACCTGAAGTCCTCGTGGACCACGAACGTCGACCGGGCTCATCGCAAGGCGACGAGCCTTCGCATGCAGAGGCATTAAGCTTGTGTACTTCCAGTCCTCACGTTTCGTTGTGGGGAATCCGGATTGGGCAATACGCTCGCGAGCTTCCAGGGCACCTTGAGTCCACCAGTCGGGAGTACCAGGCACGCGGGCTGACAATTGTTTGAATTCAAGAAACGCCAACCACTGCGGAGACTCCGCATGCGGAAGCATCTTTTGACCAGCTGTATTAGCCAAGGAGCCAGTCATAACCCTTTTCCTCAAGTTTCTTCGCCAGAGATTTGTCTCCGGACTCGATGATCTTTCCGTCCGCCAAGACATGCACAAAGTCGGGAACGATGTAATCCAATAGACGTTGATAGTGCGTGACCAACACCACTGCGTTGTCGGAGTTGCGCAAGCGATTTACGCCATTTGCGACAATGCGAAGCGCGTCGATATCTAAGCCGGAATCGGTTTCATCAAGGAACGAAAGACGCGGCGACAAAACCGCCATCTGAAGAATCTCATTGCGCTTCTTCTCGCCTCCCGAAAATCCAACATTGACCCCACGCTCGAGAAACTTGGGGTTCATCTCGACGATTTCCATCTTGGTCTTCAAGAATTTCGCAAATGCCTCTTCCGACATCTCTTCGATACCTTGGTGTTTGCAAATTGCATTGAACGAGGTACGCAGAAAAACTTCGTTCGACACTCCCGGAACCTCAATCGGGTACTGGAACGCCAGAAAAACACCCTCTTTGGCGCGAACATCCGGGTCCATCTCGAGCAGATTCTTCATCTGAAAATTGATTTCATAGCGCACTTCGCCCGAGGTGACTTTGTAATCTGGGTGCCCGGCAATGACCTTGGAGAGCGTCGACTTGCCAGAGCCGTTGGGCCCCATGATGGCGTGAACTTCGCCTGGGTTGACCGTGAGGTTTAAGCCTTTCAGTACGGGCTTTTCACTTCCGTCTGCCGTTTCAACCACCGCGTGTAGATCTTTAACTTCAAGTAGTGCCATTGCGTTTAACCACCAAACCTATCCGACCGAATTTTCCAGCTTCATTTCAATCAGCTTCACGGCTTCCACCGAAAATTCCAGCGGCAGCTGTTTGAAGACGTCTTTGCAGAATCCATTTACCAACATCGAAATCGCCGCCTCTTTGTCGAGACCACGCGACTGCAGATAAAACAGCTGATCTTCGCTGATTCGAGACGTTGTCGCCTCATGCTCAAGCGTCGCCGTTTTATTTTTCACTTCCAAGTAGGGGTACGTGTTGGCTGCTGCATTTGGGCCCACCAGCATGGAATCACACTGCGAGTAGTTCCGCGCATTTTCTGCCGACGGCATGATCTTCACTTGGCCGCGATAGCTATTGCGCGAATTCCCCGTCGAAATTCCCTTGGAAAGAATCGTACTCTTCGTGTTTTTTCCGATGTGAATCATCTTCGTGCCGGTGTCGGCCTGCATGAAGTCGTGCGTGAGAGCGACCGAATAAAATGCACCTTGCGAGCCATCACCAAGCAAGATGCAGCTAGGGTACTTCCAAGTAATCGCAGAGCCCGACTCGATTTGCGTCCATGAGATCTTCGAGTTTTTGCCCTGACATTTTCCACGCTTGGTGACGAAGTTGTAGATACCACCGCGACCTTCTTTGTCGCCCGTGTACCAGTTCTGAACAGTCGAGTATTTGATTTCGGCATTGTCCAATGCGATCAATTCCACGACAGCCGCATGAAGCTGATTCTCGTCACGCTGAGGTGCCGTACATCCTTCGAGGTAGTTCACAAACGAGCCTTCATCCGCAACAATCAACGTGCGTTCAAACTGTCCCGTCTCCGAAGCATTGATACGGAAGTACGTCGAAAGATCCAAGGGACAGCGTACACCCTTTGGAATGTAGACAAAGGACCCATCCGTGAACACCGCCGCATTTAGCGCGGAGAAAAAGTTGTCACTCGTTGGAACAACCGAGCCCAAATACTTTTTCACGATTTCCGGATGCGTGTGAACCGCCTCGGAAATTGAGCAGAATACGACACCGTGCCGTTTGAGTTCTTCCTTGTGAGTCGTCCCGATTGAGACCGAATCAAAAACCGCGTCGACAGCAACGCCCGAGATTCGCTTTTGTTCGGTCAGCGGGATGCCGAGACGTTCGAAGGTCTTCAAAAGTTCGGGATCCACTTCATCAAGTGACTGCTTCTCGACGGCTTTTTTTGGAGCCGAATAGTACACGATGTCTTGATAGTCGATTTTCGGGTATCTCAAATCCGCCCAAATCGGCTCTTCCATCGTCTTCCAAAGTTCGAACGCCTTGAGACGATACTGCAGCATCCATTCGGGCTCGTTTTTCTTCGCAGAAATCGTGCGAATCGTTTCTTCCGTCAGGCCCTTTTTGACCGTCTCGGTTTCGATTTCGGTGACGAAGCCATACTTGTATTCTTCGGAGGTAGGAAGCTTTTGGCTCATGATGGTGAAGACTCCAATTTCATCGCCGCTCGAGCAGCGCCAGTGGGCGAAACACGTGTGGCACGACCGCTTTCAATCAGATCGGCAACAGTCAAACTGCGGTAAAAGTCCATCAGCTTGCGATTGAGCAATTGAATCGGCGAAACGATGTTGCAGGTCTGCCGCAAATCGCAGGAGCTTTCGTCGGTCTCATGCAAGCACTTGGCGACACCCATTGGTCCAAGTGTCATCTCGAGCAGCTCATAAAAAGTCACGCGGCTGAGATCTTTGGCGATCATGTAGCCACCATGGGCGCCTTGCTCGGAAAGCAAAACACCGTGATTCGCCAAAGCTTGCAGCACCCGCGCGGTGACATCCGTCGGACAACCATAAAGACCCGCGATTTCTTTAACCGTGGTTCTCTCGCCCGGTGCTTTGGCACGCATATGCTTAAGGGCGATCAATGCGTACTCGACTTTTCGGTGAATTCGGTTCATAAAGCGGATGAAAACTAATCGATAAACTGTCTGATGGCCATCAAATTCGGTCAAAAAAGGTCCGAATTAGGGAAAACTAAAGACAGCCGGTAGTTTACAATTTAGTCACAATATTCGAGACGTTAAAGCATATGAGCCGATCTCTTAGTTCTGTCGTAATTGTCGTCCTCAGTATCATTGCCGCCCTCGGGGGTGGTTGGATGTACATGCACTCCAAGGCTCGCTCGAAACCCATCAAAACACCGTTTGAACATCCTTACTTGAAACTTGCCCATCAAGACGACCGGCCACTTTTGCTCTTTCGCGCCTCAAGCCCCGGCGACTTTCAGACCCCGGCGGCAGATTCAAAAGATTCAAAAGTCGATCGCGAGGAATTGGCGTTCAACCTTGGGTTCTGGCTGGACGTGCGCCTAACGGGAGACGGCTCGTTGTTCATCAGTCACGATGAACGCTTGAAAGCTGGGCCCGCCAAAGGCAAGCCGATTGAACTCGCGACCAAAGCAGAATGTGCCGCAGCCGGCCTGCACGAGCTATTGGAGTTTGCGCCCGTTCTCAAAGATCGCCCGACCGTCCTGAATCTGATATCGCGCAGGCCAGGCCTCGCTTTGCGGCTGCTCGAGGTCTGGGGCCCGCAAGACCAAAAAGACGACAAGCCGCTGCCGCTTCAGACGACTGTCGCCCAGTCGCAAAGCGACGGCACACTCAAAGAACTGCGCGAAGCGCAGCCGCGCGGCCTTTACGGGAGCAGCCAAGCCGTGCTTATTCAGCTGGAAATTTTGTCGAGCCTCGATTTACAGGGACTTGCCGAACTGAAGAGCGACATCCTGATTTCCGACATCGAAGAACGAGTCGCCGTCCGTGGAGACGATGTTACCGCCAGCGGGTATGTTCAACGGCCCCGCCTCCGAACAACCACCCTCAAAGAAGCCAAACGCCGAGGCTTACGTCGTTACGCAGGACCGACATCGGAACTCGCAATTGCAAAGGCGATGTTGGCTGACGGATACGATGGCGTTTTGACGGATTCCGAAGAAATCGTTCAGCACTTCTTCCCAACGTTCCAATCTCGGAAAACTTCGACGCATTGAAGTTTGATTCTCCTCGAAAAACGCGTTCGAATCGATAGGAGACATCCGATCGACGAGGAGATGAAATGGCCGCACCAAAAGTCGCTGTGAAAACTGGAATCCTTGAAGGCGTCATGAGCGCCGGCCCCGTGGTACAAGGACTTTTGTTATTGATGATCGGACTCAGCGTCGTGTCGTGGGCGATCATCATCAACAAACGAAAACAGCTCAAAGCCATTCAGGCGGCAAACGAAACCTTCGTCGATGCGTTTTGGAAAGCGGCCTCTTTAGAAGACATGGCGAAACAGGCCAAAAACTATCCGAACTCCAACATCGCCGTGGTGTTTGTGGCCGCCTTTCAGGAGTTGCAACGAATCGCCGAGAAGACGTTTGGCTCGCGAGGCACAAAGGACATCGCCGACGTCGGCGCAGATCAATCGACAAAGCTCACTGGCATTGACAACCTCGAGCGCACAATCCGCAAAGTTTCAGATGCGGAAATCGCCAAGGCCGAATCCAACTTGAGCTTCTTGGCCACTGTTGGAAGCACTTCACCCTTTATCGGCCTTCTCGGAACAGTCGTCGGGATTATGACCTCCTTCCATCAAATCGCAGCCAGCGGATCGGCAAGTCTCGCGGTCGTCGCGCCAGGTATCTCGGAGGCACTCTTTGCCACGGCCGTTGGTCTGTTCGCAGCCCTGCCAGCGGTTGCTGCATACAACTACTTTATCGGCCTGGTGAAACGCATCGAAATGGACGTGGCAAGTTTTGGATCGGATTTCTTGAACGTCGCGAAACGCAACTTCTTTAAGGAGTCGTAATCACCATGGGTATGTCATCTTCCGGTGGCGGAAAAAGCCGCATGGTCATGAGCGAGATCAACGTCACACCACTTGTGGATGTCATGCTCGTCTTGCTTATCATCTTCATGGTCACAGCACCCATGATGCAGCAAGGACTTGAAATCGAACTTCCGGAAACAGCCGCCAGCGGTGTCTCCACCTCGGAAGAGCCCTTTGTCTTGGTCATCAACAAATCAAAACGCATCACGGTCGGCGGCCAAAACATCCCAATCGGCGATCTACAAAAGCGCCTTCAAGCCATTTTCGAGAAGCGGCCAAACAAACAGATCTACATTCAGGCCGACAAGGCCGTCGACTATGGGTTTGTCGCTGAAACAATGGCGGAAGTTCGCGCCGCTGGCATCACGAACATCGGACTGGTGACACTACCGAAATGATGACCGAGAAAACTATCGACGGCGTCGAACTCAAGTCTGCATTAATCAAGTCCGCGATCGGCCACGTCGTGATCGCTGTGATTCTGATGGTGCGCGCCTATGTTTTCCCTTCCGAGCCCTTGCGCCTAGAAAGCGCCATTCGCGTCGATATCGTCGGGCTACCAGAAAAAAGCCGAACGTTGCCTCCGCCAACAGAGGCTCCCGCGCAAGAGGCGACCGCGGCCCCGCCACCAACTATCAAAGACCTTCCGCCGATTGAGACCGCCAAGCCGGCCGAACCAAAACCGCAGCCCGTGGTGCTGAAGCCACAGAAGCCGGACACAAAAAAACCGGATCGCAAAAAACAGGCGCGCGAACAAGATGCCGCACTTCGCCGCCTGCAAGCCCTCTCCAAGCTCGAGAGCCAAGCAAAAGCCGACGCTGCCATCAAAGCGCTACGTGCAGCCAAAGACGCCCAGGCGGCCGTTCGCGGAAATCAAGTTTCCAAAGGCAACTCACTCACTGGTCTGACACGACTTGATCACGCTCGTTATCTCGACGAGCTTGAAGCACGCATCAAGGGAAATTGGCGACCACCAAAATTCCTCTCCAGCGCAAAACTGCGTGTGCGCGTGGTGCTGCTCATCGACAAATCCGGTGCGATCTTGAAACGTTCGATTGTGCAGTCCTCCGGCAATAGCGTGTTTGACGAATCCGCGCTGCAAGCCATCGGTGCCGCCGAACCGCTGCCGATTCCCCCTGATACTTTACAGGGGCTGCTCGCCAATCAAGGGGTCGAACTCGACCTTGAACCAAGCGGCCAGCGTTAATCGGAGTGACCCCAACAGGTTTCTTCGTCAAGATAGTCTGACAGGAGGACGAAACCGTGAACCATATTCTGAAGTCTAGCAATTGGTGCACAACCACCTTGGCCGTCGCATTGATCGCCGTCGCTCAATTCTTCATCGCAGGCTCCGCACAAGCGCAGGAAAGCGGCGCTTATATTAAAATCACCGACGCCAACTTCCGAAAAAGTCTTCTGGCACTGCCGCCGTTTCAATTTCAAGGTGTGGCGGCAAACTCCCCTCAGCACCTGAGCGTCGGGAAAACACTTTTCGATGTTTTTCGCAACAACATGGAAACTAGCGGCTATTTCGAATTCATCAAACCGGCCGCTTTCCTTGAAGACACCGCCAAAACAGGCCTGAAGCCAGCCGGGCAAGAAAGCGGCGGCTTCAAGTTCGAAAGCTGGAAACAAATCGGAACCGATTTCCTGATCCGCGTCGGTTATCGAATCTCTGGGCAGGAGCTCAGTGTCGACACCTACACTTACTTTGTCGGTCAAGAAAAGCTCGTTCTCGGCAAGACGTACAAAGCAAAAGTCAGCGATGCTCGAACCATTGCCCACACCTTCGCAAACGACGTCGTCAAAGAACTGACTGGCAAACAAGGAATGTTCCTTTCTAAGCTTGTGACGTCGCGATCGACGGCAAAAGGGCAAAAAGAAATCTTCATCATGGACTGGGATGGAGCAAACGCCCGACAAGTTTCTAGCCACAAATCGATCGCGCAGTCGCCCTCATGGTCGTTTGACGGCAAGATGATCGCGTATTCGGCATTTGCCTATCACGCCAACGAAAAGCGCCGTAACCTCGACTTGTTTACCTACGACACAACAAGTGGACGCCGCTTCCTTGTCTCCTATCGCCGCGGTATCAATTCTGGTTCCGCATTTTTCCCTGGCGATCGAAGCCTGTTGCTGACGATCTCCACCGCCGGCAACCCCGACCTTTACAAAATGTCGCTCGACGGAAAGAACCTCGAACGCATCACCAACGGACCACGGGGAGCCATGAACGTCGAACCAAATGTCAGCCCCGATGGGCGACAGATTGCCTTCTCTAGCGACCGAAATGGTCGACCTCACGTGTTTGTCATGAACGCCGATGGTTCAAACATCCGTCGCATCACGATTGCCGGAACATACAACTCGGCGCCACGCTGGTCACCTGACGGCAAAAGGCTTGTGTTTGCTGGATACGACAAAGGGCACTTCGACTTGTTCACCGTCAATGCCGATGGATCGGACATGATTCGTCTGACGTCCGCGAGAAAGCCAAACGGGAAAATGGCTGACAACGAAGACCCAAGCTATTCACCCGACGGACGCCACATCCTCTTCGTCAGCAATCGCACCGGTGCCAATCAGCTCTACATCGTGACCACGGATGGTGAGACTGAAAAACGAATCACCTTCGATACCCATCAGTACTTTAAACCACACTGGTCGCCTTCGTTCGATTGATGGGTCATGCTGTCGGCATCCCATCATTAGAAACCTACACGGCCTCGGAGATCGAGGCCGCTAAATCCTGGCCAGCTGTCGAACGTTACCTAGGGTTTCTCGAAAGAAGCACGACAGACAATTTGGAATTCAAACATGCCCTCAGACTCAAACGTCACCGAGCGTGGGTTGAATCTGCCCTTGCTCTCTTTCACAACCGTGCAACCGATCGAGACGTCTGCACGTACTGGAGCCGCGCCGCCGACTACCACATCCGAGAGGCGGCGGTCGCGTGTGACTTTATCAAGCTGGGGATCTCCGTTCTTGCCCTTGGCAAACTAGGGGCCGAGGAGCTCAATCTTTCTAGCGACGTCGATCTCATTTTTCTTTCTGACGACGAACGTTCGGAAGAAAAACAAGAAGAGCAAACACGCGCAGCGAAGACCTTCATCAAACTTCTGAGTGAATCTGACGAATGGGGATTTTGCCATCGGGTTGATGTCACCATTCGCCCCGGAGGACCACAGTCTCCATTGGTGCCGACGGTCTCACAATTTCAAAATCACTACGGGTACCACGGTGAAGTCTGGGAGCGCCTTGCGCTTATACGGCTTCGTCCGCTCCCCGTAGAAAAGGAAAAGCTCAATACACGAGAGTCCGAAGTCGAAAAGTTCTCACGTGGTTTTTCTTATCGTCGGCACCTCGATTATTCAGTCCTCGAGGAACTTCGAGTGCTACTTAGTCGGATTCGAGCCGAACATCAGCCACGGCCTGATAACTCAATCCATCTGAAACTCCACGCCGGATGCATTCGCGATCTCGAGCTTTTTGTGCACGCACTGCTTTGTATACACGGCGGACGACGTGCCGAACTTCGCACACGTCGAACGGATGAGGCGGTAATCAACCTCGCAAAAGCTGGCCTTATGCCGCAAGAGGATTGTGACTTTCTCGTCGAGACTTACTGGAAATTTCGCGGTGTTGAGAATCGCCTGCAAGCAAATGCCGACGAACAAACATACAAGGTCACTAACTCAACTGACATTTCAAATATTCGCGCAATCGCCGCGCGAGTGCAGTCCTTGTCGGAATCCAGTTTCCCATCGCTCAAGACGAGCACACTTCCAACCCTGGAACGCCTCATCGAACGGGGATTTGATCGGACGACGGCCACGGACGCACTGAATGAGCTACAAAACTCCAAAGCGCTTTCCAAAAAATCCGAGCGTGATGAGCGCGAACGCACGATCTTCCTCTCGGAGTTTCTCGAGGAGATTGCAAAAAGCACCGGAGACCGCAACCTCGGACTCGGACTGCTGGTGGACTTCGTCAAAGCCACACGCGCCAAAGCGACATTGTTTTCACTACTCAACCGCGAGCCTGCACTTCGCCGACAATTGGTTCGGCTTTTTTCTGAATCTCCTTGGGCCGGAAACATTCTGAGCTCGCGACCCGAGCTACTGGATTCGCTGCTGTTGCGACAGGACATCAATTTACGCGAAGAATTTGAACTCACCGGAGACATGTCACAGGCTCTTGAGAATCTCGCAGAACGGCGGCTAACAGGCGAACTCGTTGCGATTCTCCATTTCTTGGAAACGCATGATTTGGAAGCCTGCACCGACAATCTCACCAACCTTGCGGATCAAATTGTGGCCGACCTCATGTATCTCAGCGCGAAAGAAGTTGGCTGTGAACCTCTTGGCATCATCGCTCTAGGGAAATGGGGAGGACGTGAACTCGGAGTGCGCTCGGATCTTGATTTTGTCTTTTACACGGCTTCCAGCCCAACACCCGAGCATCAGCGACTCGCCCGTCGATTCTTGAACCGAATGACAGAGGCGCACCGCGGAGGCTCGCTTTACGCCGTTGATATGCGGCTTCGACCCAGCGGGCACGCGGGTCCCATGCTCGTGCAAGAAGAATCCCTTCTGGAACACCTTCGCAGCCGAGCCGAAGCATGGGAACGCCAAAGCTGGCTCCGCGCCCGCTCCGTGCCCGGCCTTCCACATGTGCTTCGCCGCGACCTCACGAGTGTCATTCTCGATCGTGGACTTTCCGCGGAAGACGAAACTCAGCTGACTGCGATTGCAGAAAAGCTGTTTAAACCAATTCCTGCGAAATCAAAACGGACTTTAGTCGATCTCAAACTGACACACGGGGGACTTGCGCCAATTGAATTCGCTGCTCAGATCGCAATCCTTCGCGATGGAAAGAGTATTGCCTCGACCATCGGAACCAATTCTCCATCTGGTCTTGAGACCTCGACACGCAGCATGGTTCAATTTTTAGAGGAGCAGTCTGTTTCCAATCGCGAAAATTGGAAACAGCTCGGACCACGCCTGCGCGACATTCACGGATGGATTCGAAGCTTGGAACAAGCGGCACGAATCACCGGAGATAGCACGGGCTCGGTTCTGCATCTCGAGTCGAGCGAATTCACACGATTGGCCCAACTGATTGTCAAAGATCAGAGCCCTATAGAATCGGTGAATGAAGCTCTCGCGAGCAGAATTTTGGCGACACTCGAAGAGTCCGCAAAATTTCTGCAGCAACTCGGTCGATAGCTTGCTCCCAGGTTTCGACTGGAGGATGCCTTGAAGTCTTTGAGTCTACAGCGCGTGATTTTCATCTCTGCCCTCTCACTGGTATTTGCATCAGTCGGCCACGCACAAACTCAACAATCTCCCGGAACTTCAACTGCTCCAGGGTCGACCGCGCCAGTGACCAACGCAGCGCCGACAGCGGGAAATTTCAGTGTGCAAGTGCCAAACACGGCGCCTGTTCAAGGAGGAATGCCGATGGGCGTTCTTCCACCTACTCAAGCTGTACCGACACTCACTGGCCAACCCGTCATGGTGGTCCCTACTGTGCTTCCACCTTCATCGGGAGCCACCTTTGTGCCGATCCAGCCCGGCGGCCAACAAACAACTGGCGGAGCTGCGACATACCAGTCGCCCTACAATGCCCCGACCGTAGCTCCATCCGCCCCAAGCGCTCCGCTTCAATCGGAAATCATCACCTTTGATGAAAAGACGGAAGAACGCCCAGTACTGGTGGTGAAGACTTCCGAAGGCGAATTCAAAGTGAAGATGGCGGCCGATGTGAATCGTCAAACCGTTCAACATTTCATGGGCCTTGCTCAAGGAAGCAAAGAGTTCATCGACGTACGAACGGGAAAGAAAGTACGAAGACCGTTTTATACCGGCCTCAATTGCCACCGCGTGCTTAAAGGTGTCTTGATTCAATGCGGATGTCCGTTCGGAAACGGCCGAGGAAATCCCGGAGTACTGGCAAAGGACGAGCGCAATCCAGGCCTTCGCTTTGACAAACCTGGCATCGTGGCGATGGCTCTACAGCTGCAGCCACAAGGCGCGATGCTCGAAGATGTGCCCGACACTGCTGGAAGTCAGTTTTTCATTTCACTGGCGAAGCTCCCGGAGTTTGACGGCAAGTATGCCATCCTCGGTGAAATCACTGCCGGCATGGATACGATTCGAAAAATTGCGTCGACTCCGACAGGCCCGACAGATCGTCCAATCAAACGTGTTGTGATTTTCTCCATCGATCCCGACATCACGGCTCTTCCGGTGGCTCCTGTCACTCCTCTCACTCCGGCGATGCCCGCGACAGACCCGATGTTGTCGCCAATGAACAACCTCACTCCAGGTGGCATGGGCGTCGATCCTTTTGCACTGCCCCCTGAAGGACCGTAATCTCTAAACGTCGATCTCTTCGACATGTTCGGCCCAAGGGCGACATCGACCGGGCCGAACTGCCAAAATCCGTCACTTTGGCCCCCAACACCCATCTCTCACTTTCTGCCAAATAGCTGTAATTACTGATACTTAAAGCTAGTCGCCTGGCTTCGCTAGAGGCGTCCAACCGGCCCCCAATTGCCCCCGAGTTTTGCACAGAGTTCGAGTTCGGAGGCCTCGTGCGAATTTCTCTTATCGTCAGAACATCGGTGAAATCGGCTGTGACCTCGATCAATTTGCTGAGTATCTCGGTTGCGCCGATCCTCACACAAATTGCCGGTCCCTCAAACGCCTTCGCACAACAGCAGGGTGCATCGGCCACTCATGCTCACGGCGCTCCGCTTGTCCCGACGACTCCGCCTTCGACCACTCAGCCAGTCGATATCTTTTCGTTTCGCAATCCTGAAACCGGCGAAAAGGTGCAAGTTCAATATCAGCCAAGCCCTCGCGAAACTTTGCGCAAATATAAACCCTCGCAAGTCCGGAAAATGATCACCGGAGGTTTCCCTCCTCGTCCCGGAATAAAGGGTCTCGCCAAAGAATTCGCACTCGATTTCCCGGCCGAGTTCATCGCGTTCTCGGGTGCATTGCTCCTCAATTCTTGGTTCCACGTCAACAATGATCCAGCGTCGATGAAGCATTTCATCGATCAAAACGTTCTCGACCCAGCGGCGTACGTGAGCTTTGCCGGATTCCTCGTCGGTAGCCGCACCTCTCACGCCGCACTTCGCGCCATGGGGATGGCATACGACCCGTATCGCAATGCTCCTGATTACCGGCTTGTTCGTGACAACGAAATTGTCAGATCCCATGATGGAAGGTTTCGAACAAGGGATGGACTCCTCTTGGATGTGAAGGAGTCTGAACTCTATCGAACACCTGACCCAAGCAAAGTTCACAATGTGAAAGTACCCGGTGCTCCCACGCGTGTGCAGACCCAGTTTGCTCCGCTGTTGGGACCAATCGGACTGGGCGTCGGTATGACGTTTAGTAACGTGATTCACGAGGTCATCGCAGACCAAGATATCCGAGCCTGTTCGAAAGCTCGTAGCACTCCTTCAATTCCCCAAGAAGAAGCGGATGAAGTCTGCGACAAGGCCTGGGAAAATTGGGCACTCAGCAAAAAAGCAGCCGACTATACTCCCGACATTCTTGCCATGGGTTCTGCGGCTCTGATTCAAGCCTACATCGTCAACAAATCGATTGGCTGGGGTGTTCAGAAAACTGGTGAACAACTCACAAAAGCGATGGGCACTATCAGCACAAAAACAGTTACGACTGGTGCTGAAAAAATCATTCAATTTGTTTTCCGTGGCTACCGCCTCGTCACCGTCGTCGGCCTGCAACACCCGGTTGGCCGGTTTGCTATGACTGTCGGAAACATCGCCATCTTCATGGAGATCGTTCACCCAATTACACCTTGGTTTAAGAAACCATTTGAAAGCGTGCGCCAAGGAGCCAATCTCGCCGGAGAGATCCGTTCAATCCGAAGCGAACTCGACCGCGCCGAAAAGAACGCTTGGAAATGGAAGCCTCAAGTCGTCTCTTGGTGCGAACCCACAGCAAACCCGCGCGACCCGTACGTCATGAAGATGCGTGTCGACTTCGGCTGCCCGGAATCCAAAAATCCAAGCCCCTCAGTGCTTCTCAAAAAACACGCCGAGCGCCAGACGAAGTGGCGAGAAATCGTCCTACAAGACGCCTTTCAAGCGCACAGCAACTGGCAAGATCATGTCAGCAAGTTCGCAACAATGTATTCCAACGCGACTGGCTTCTATGAACAGATGATTCAACACTTAAACTATCAGCGATTCGACAAGCGCGCACAAAGCTCGCCCAGCAGCCTGTTTCAAGCTGCTCCCTTCTACGGGATTTCGTCGGATGGAAACGATCACAGTAACGAATCAAAGCGCAAAGCCATTGCCGCCGCTCAAGTCTGGCTGGAAAAGTATCTCCAGTCTGGAAAACGCCTGCATTCAACCGAACGCAGCGTGCTTCCAGAAATTCTGCTCGGCCTAAAGGCTGCTGACCCCAAATCGGACATCAAGACCCTCGCGCCAATCCAGGTCGGAATGCGTGATCTAGATGGCATGACCACAGAACAACGCGCCGACTTTGAGGTGCGTGTTCGCGAGTCACTTCTGCACCGTTCGTTGGTCAAGCTACGTGAGGTTCTTGAAAAGGACCAACTGTACACTGATCGCTTCGCTCAATTTGGCTCGCCCACCTACGCGAGGATGGCCGAAGGCAACCCATTCATGAAACTAAGAACGCTTCTAGGTAATCCAGAGCCACTGCAACCAGGCATCGCTTTCTTACGCGGCAGCAATGAAGATTCAAACATCATCGAACAAGAGACCAAAATGGATCACCCAGACGGCATAGGCCGCGCTCGGACAAATTCGATGGCAGACTACCTTGTCACGTCGATGGTTTGCGGGCCAGAGGTCGATCCACAGTTCTCGAACTCTGACAAAATCAAGATTTACAACCAAAAGCTAAAACAGTCGAAGTTCGAAGAGTCTCTCAAAGAGCTTGGCCTAGGAGGCAGAGCGCAAGACGCAACTGATCCTGGCGTACTCATCGCCGTGAATGAACACAAAGCTGAGATTACGGGTCTTGAAACTCGCACACTTCCCCGATGGTCGGACAACTCGATCGCAACCGAATGGATTAATTTCGGAATGAGCTTCCGGCCGCCTCGAATTGTCGAAGGCTTACCGGAAAACTTCTGCACGAACCTTCCGCTAAACGCATCAAAAGACAACGTTTGGTTCGATATTCATAAGGCGCAATGGAAAATCGGCGCTGAAACGTATAATGGGATCCTCGATCTCGTCCGAAAAAAAGCCCGCCCTTCGATCGTTGGGACTTCAGCCCCGCCAGCCGATCAAAACACACCGTGGGAAGACCCGTTCAACACGTGGTGGACGAAGAATGTGGATCAGCACATCGAGAAGATCGTTCTAAACTTGCGGGCTCGATACAAAGCCATCGTGACCGAAATCTATTTACCCGCGCTCCTTGGAAAACAAGAAGGTGTACTTGTCGGTTCCCTACGGCTGCTGAACGTGCCTCTGAAACTTTTAGGCGGCGACGTCAAACTAGGTGCGCTCGATTCGATCAATGCTGAACTCGATCTTTACATCGGCGTTCTGTCACGCACGACAAAAGCCAACAGCGATATTCAAAAAGCTGGAACAGGCCTGAAAAAAGAGTTCCAGAACATGGGCGCACTTGTGTCGGATCTTAGCTATGTCGACAAAAAGGGAGTCGAAGCTCGTGATGCAATAGAGGCGCAACGTCTTGCGCTTGCAACTCAGCTACAGACCCTGGTCGATTCCGTAGAAAGCGTAGAAAAGACCACTGCACCTGACACGGAAATCAAGGCCGTTAACGCCCAGGCCCTACGCAATATTCAGGGTCTAATTGGAGAGATGGATTCCTATTGGGGAATCGTCAGAGGAATTCAGGTACTGGGCCAATAACTCGGCCCTGTAGATCGGTGAGACAGTCGTGAAACAGATTCAAACCATCACGATGAAACATCGAAATCTGCTCAGTGATGCTGCATAATGTGTTCGATCAAAATTTCGAGGTCGCTCTCGAGGAGGAAGAAATGAAGAAGATCATGCTCGTGACACTGGCAACTTTGTCAGTCTCCGCTTTTCACAATCAATCAGAAGCTGCAGGCGCAGGCCGCGGCGCACGCGCAGAAGGTGTTCGTGCTCGCGAAACTGAAGCAGCACGTGGACGAGCTGCTAAAGCTGGTCGCGCAGGTGCTGATGCCGCAACAGCGACAGCATTCCGCCAGCTCGAGCAAGGCAACTTCCTCGCAGATCTTTCTCCCAACCAACGTACTGCACTTAGCCGCAACAGCGCAGATCCAACGTTCCAATCTGCAATGAAGGACATCGCTGAGCACATGCGCACACCGGAGTTCCGCGATCTCGCGTCGGCGCGCCTTCGCGCAATGTCGAATATCCCTGCGGGTGTAAAACTCGATCAACCAGCGGACGCTTTGGCTCGTCTCACCAACGAAGCTCAAGCTGAACTGACTTACGATCGTCTTGCACTTCGCACGTATGTTAAAGAACTCAAGCCAGAAACACGCGCTCACGTTGCGTTCCTTCTGACGCGTGCAAGCGAAATCGTGGAAGCAAGCGGCGGTCGTAAGTCGCGCGCGGAAGCACTTCGTGAAGCGAACGATGCCATGGCCAAGCCTGAAGCAGAAGGCGGACGCAGCACACGTCTCGATCTTGAGAACGTAAACAAGTACTGCAAATAAGCCGATAGGGAAACCTTGTTAGCGACGATTGGGCGAAGCTTGAACGAGCTTCGCCCTTTTCTTTTGCCCGCGATTCAGATTAGATGGAGCCATGAACCCGATATCGCTGGATCATCAAATTTTCCAATTCATCAATCGTGATATCGCCAATCCAATTTTCGACCTCACCTTGCCGTTGATGACGGATCTCCACAAAGAACCGCTCTTCTGGTTGATGGTATTCTCTTGGATCTCCATACAGATTTTTTTGCCGGCCTATCTTGATCGACCAAATTTCGTAAAGATCGCAAAGAAGCGGGCAAAGCTCTGGGCGTCTGGCATTTTGATTTTAGGTCTCTCAATGGGCTTGGCAGATTTTGTGGCCTATCGAGGCATCAAGATCTGGGTTCAGCGCGATCGGCCAGAGGCTGCAGGTCTTGCACCAATACTTCGTACCCACTCGCACTCTGGTTGGTCTTTTCCGTCGAATCACGCCGCCAACAACTTTGCATTAGCCAGAACCGTTCAAGTCCTGGCGCCTCATTACGCCTTGGCAGCCTACACCTTTGCCGCGGTCGTAGCCGTCTCACGCGTATACGTCGGCGTGCACTTTCCAGGAGACATCGCCGCTGGCGGCCTGATTGGATGGCTGTGCGCCACCCTGATCTTGCTTATCGCCAGACGAACTGGCGTGCTTAGAAGTGTCGGATATTCTTTTCACGCGAGAAGGAAAGATCCATCGTCGTAACTCGCAAACGGCCACACAGAAAGTGCGCAAGCGCACGGTAAACCTTCACCGCCATCGCCGGTGTGTTTTCGAACAGCGTGCGTAGCTTATCGAAGTCGATTCGAACTATCTCACTTCGTTCCATTGCTTCCACAGTGGCAGAACGTGGCTCGCCGTCGACGAAAGCCATCTCGCCAAAATGTGCACCCGTCCCAAGCTGCGCAACATCAATGGTGTTGTCTTTTCCCGTGCGGCGAATTCGAACTGTTCCGAATTTGATGACAAAAAGCGAAACCGCCTGATCACCTTCGCTGAAAATCTCATCGCCCGGATTGAATGTCTCTACCGATGAGATGGCGCTCAATGCTTCAAGTTCCTGAGAGCTAAGGTCCTTGAAAAGATAGATGTTTTTAAATAGCTCAGCTCCCATGATGTGCCTCCAAAAAATATAGAAAGAGTATAGACAGAATAAAGATCAAAGCGAGAGTCTGTCTATCCAAGTCCTAGTGGAGGTCCTAATGAAAGTGCTCGTCACAGGTGCGACCGGGTTTCTCGGAATTCAACTGACTCGCCGTCTCCTCGACGAAGGTATGGAAGTCCGCGTCCTCGTTCGATCAAAAACGAAGTTGGCCGAATTCGAAGGCCTCGACCCCCAACATCTTGAGGTGGCACTCGGCGATGTGACCAACGAAGCTTCTTTGGTTGATGCCGCTCGCGGCGTGAACGGAGTTTTTCACCTTGCCGGACTCATTGCCTACTCCAAACAGCAGCGCCAAGCGATGGAGGAGGTGAACGTACAGGGAACCAAAAATCTGATTTCTGCGATAAAGAAAAACGGCTCGCCTCGCCTCCTTCATCTGTCTTCGGTCGTTGCCATCGGCGCGGGCTTTTCTCCCGATCAGATTTTAGACGAATCTTCGCCCTACAACGTCGCACACCTTGGTCTTGGATATTTCGACACCAAACATGATGCCGAAGTCGCCGTCTTTGATGCTGTTCACCGCAACGAAATCGAAGCCGTTGCTATCAACCCATCAACCATCTACGGACCGGGAGATGCAAAGAAAGGCAGTCGAGGTGCTCAGCTGAAGGTCGCCAGAGGCAAGTTTCCATTTTATCCGCCCGGTGGCGTGAATGTCGTTCACGTCGACGACGTGGTCGATCTTTGCATCAAAGCATTTCGCAGCAATAAAAATGGAGAGCGTTATATCGCCTGCGGCGAAAATCTCACGATACACGAAACCTTCACCAGAATCGCGAAACTCGCCGGAGTAAAACCTCCAAGCATTGCACTGCCAAGATCCGTGATCTTCGGACTTGGAAAGATCGGAGACCTACTCGAGTCAGTCGGCAGCAAAGGCCCGATAAACTCTGACAACGCATGGACCTCAACCATGTTCCACTGGTTCAAATATGAAAAGGCCAAACGCGAGTTCGGGTTTCAGCCGAAACCCGCGCAAGAGGCTCTCGAGGCTAGTATCAAGTGGAGTCGTGATCACGGATTGATCGGCTGATTGATCGCCTTCGGCGCAAGCATGCCCTTGCCACCAAAGCGAAGTGCAAGCACGGCAATCGTCACAAGGTAGGGGACGATCTGCACCAAGGAGTTTGGAACATTAAATCCAAACAGCTTCTGTCCCTGTAAGAGCATTTGAGTCGCATCGGCCGCAGCAAAAACCAAACATGCAATCGCCGTCGGAACCGGTCGCCAGCCTCCAAG